>JAGOGU010000108.1 GCA_017996515.1 Allobrachymonas sp. | reverse complement strand
ATGCTCGACAAAAGCGGGACATTGTCATGCTGATCGAATCGCTGCTATGCTCTCTTGATCCAATGGTTGAAAGCTACAAATCCTCGTAATCATGGCTGAGCAGCAACCCAACCTAGTCCCAGGCACATATCTTTTGCCTACGCCTGCTGGCGCATTCAAGGCTGTTTCGGAGCCTGGAGAGAATCGTTTACGCGATTTCTTGCTGACCCTGCTTGATCAGCAGGGCGACGCACTCGTTAATGATGCCAATCTGTGCAACTGGAGCCGTATCGCTTCCAAGGCATCTGCTTACGAATTTGTTGAGCGCCTGCGTACCCTAGGCTGGGTACAGGTTCGGCGTAGTCCCTATCGGATTCCCGACGGTCCTTTTCAAGAAGCATTGCCCAAACTGCTGCCTATGCTGAGTCGCGACAGCAAGATTCTGTTGGCCGATTCGCAAGGTTTTTATTTGCACAGCCACGGCTTCCCTCACGAAGCTGCAGAAGAACTTTCGGCACTTTCTGCCGAAATTGCCATCCTGCACGCTCGACGCTCTGGTGTGCTCAATCGCAATCTTGGACTGAGTGGCGGTGCCTGGTCATTGACCAACGCGGCCGGTCACAGTCAGCTCGGGTTCTGGCCCTTGTTTGTAGGGGCTGAACGTTTCGTACTTGTCATCTCGGGAGCGCCAGCGTTCAATCAACCGCAGTTTGTTGAACTTGTTTTCGTATTGCACAAACGTTTCGGCATGCAGCCGTAATTTTCATTTTTCGTCCACTACCACAGGAGGTATCTACCATGCTTGCAGACATGCTCAAATCCGTACTCAACGACCTCAACGGCAGCTCCGCCGATATCGAGGCATCCGCCATCATCTCCATCGACGGTCTGATGATGGCCTCTCTCATGCCCCAAGGCTTCGACGAAGACCGTATGGGCGCCATGAGTGCTGCCATGCTGTCGCTGGGTGACCGCACCGCGCAAGAACTGGCGCGCGGCACACTCGAGCAAGTCCTGATCAAAGGTAACCAAGGCTTTGTGATTTTGACAGGTGCTGGCAAAGAAGCGGTTGTTACCGTACTGGCCAAACCCAATGCCAAGCTGGGCCTGATTTTCCTCGACGTTAAACGCGCTGCCGAAAGCATTGCCAAGATGATCTGATTGTTGGTTGGCTTGGCTCAAGCCCACCAGCTGTTCGATTTGTGCAAATTCAGCTTGCTGCTCTACAGCAGGTTTGATCTGCGCGTTTCTGAATGAATGATTTTCACGAGGATGATCATGAAAGATATGGATCCCAGCCAAATTGTTGGCAGCGGAAAAGAATATACGCTGAACCTTTACGGCGGTATACAACGCAAAGTCATCGTTACCGATGTTGAAACCGACTACCCCGAAGGCAAGCTGATTGTTTCCTGCACAAACACAGAAGGCGTCATCACCAAATGCAACCAGGCATTCGTGGATATGTCTGGTTATACCTATGAAGAACTGGTTGGCCAACCGCACAGCATTTTGCGCCACCCAGACATGCCCAAAGCCGCATTCGCCGATTTGTGGACAACCGTTCAGGCTGGCAACAAATGGCGCGGATACGTGAAAAACCTGCGCAAGGATGGCGGCTATTACTGGGTGCACGCCGTGGTTGTGCCCAATGTACGCGCAGGCAAAATCATCGGCTACACCTCGGTGCGCCGCAAGCCATCACGCACCAAAATCGAGTCCAGCATCCCTGTATATGCAGACCTCAAGGCCAAGGAGGCGTCATGAGCACATTCAATCTATCCGTCAGCCCCGACTTCAGCCCGGACAAACTCGCCTCATGGCATATCTTCAACACCTGGTTGCAGAAAAAGTTGAATATTGGCTGCCATCTGGCGCTTTTCGACAGTTTTGAAAAGCAGCGCGAAGCGATCGCAGCCGATCAGATTGACCTGATCTATGCCAACCCGGCAGATGCCGCCATGTTGGTGCGCGAAAAGCAGTTCGTGGCCATCGCCCACCCCAGCGATCTGGCCGATGAAGCCGTGCTGGCCGTTTCCGCCAACTCGGCCGTCAAGCGCGTGGAAGACCTGAAGCCCGGCATCACCGTGGCTTCCAGCGGCGACCCCGATGTGTTGATGATGGGCATGATCATGCTGGAGCCCGCCGACATCACGCCGGCTGACGTCAAGCAAACCACCTGTGCTACCTATGTGCTGATTGCCAAAGCCCTGATGGGCGGGACGGCCGATGTCGGTATTTTCCCGGCGCGCGGCTACGATAGCTTGTCTGGCATTGTGCGTGGTTCGTTGCATCCCTTGGTGCGCAGCCAGATCAGTGTAGTCAAGCACATGCTGCTTGCCGGCCCCAAATTTGCTGCACACGTGGCACCGTTGCAAAAAGCGCTGTCCGAAATGGCCAACGATCCCAAAGAAGCAAGCATTTTGAAAGATTTGGGCTTTGGCCGCTGGGAAATCACGCCGCAAGAAGAAGTCGAATTCATGATCGATCTGATGCACACCTTGATCGACTGATTTTTCCCTTTATCAGAGCCACTCCAAACCCGATCTATCGCAAGACAGATCGGGTTTTTTGATGTCTGTTTTGTTGTGGGGCATCGTCTATTGGCATACCAGCCACGCCAAAAGAATTGGCAATCAGGCAATCACTCCTCTGCCCATGCACTGGATGTTGCAGGCAAGCAAGCCGATTGTCATCAGAAGTGGACTGTTTAACGCCTGCCCAACAGCATGCGCCGCATATGTGCCAAATCAATCGTGGCCTCGCCCGCAGCGTTGTGGCTTTGCGTGCCCCGCACGGCATGGCCGTAAATAATTTCAAAAGTAAGATGCAACAGGCCATCTGGCTGTACCAGAGTCTGCACGGCCTCGTGCCAGGCATGCAACCAGCCGCGGGCGCGCGTCGCACGGCTGCGAGCCGGTGAAAGATTGCGCCCCAACTCACGCAGCTCTTGCAGCAAGCGTTGTGGCGTGGCAAAGGTCAAGGTAATCAGTTCGGTATCCATTACCACATCGGTAAAGCCTGCTTGCTGTACCAGATCGCCCCAATCGTGCAGATCGGCAAATGTCTGGCATGGCGGCTCCCAGCCTTTTTCCTGATACAAGGCACGCAGTTGCTGCAGGCTGCCTGGCCCTGGAACGGAAAACATGACAAACCCTTCCGGCGCCAGCAATTGCTGCCATTGGGTCAGCATGACGCGAGAATCAGGCGCTTTGTCCAGCACCATATTGGCCCAAAGCAGTTCCAGGCTGCTTGGTGGCGACGGTTCTTGCCCGGGCATGTGCCAGACGCGCGCCTGCGGGTAACGCTGGCGCAATGCCTCGTGCGCTTGCAGCCCCCCTTGTCCCGCTTGCCAATGCGCCCACTGGGCAGGCTGCAGTTTGATGATGTCCAGCCGCTGCAACATGCGTTGCGCCACCTCTTCATGCAGCCAAGGGCTGTTCGATGGACGCTGCCGCTGCCAGCGCCCGGCGGCGATGGGATCAACAACAGCAACAATTGATGGTGCAAAAGGTTCAGGCATAAAAATCGACCGTGACAAGGTACGACAGGAAAAGCCAGCAGTATAGTCAGCCCTGTAGCATGCAAACATGCAACCATCGATTGACCACTTGCACCCCGCTTCCCGCCATCCATTCATGCTCGCACCACTATCGTCTTTGTGGAAATTGCCCAGCCAATGCATCATTTGCCATGCCTGGCCTGAACAGAGTATTTGCCACACCTGCCGCAGCGCCCACGCTGACGTGCGGTTGCGTTGCGCTGCTTGTGCGTTGCTGCTGCCAGCAGCACATCGCACACATACAGATACCGCCAATACAGTAACTCAGACAGAACCACCAAGGCTGTGCGCCGACTGCATCCGTCAACCGCTGGCGGGTATTGATGCCTGCCATGCCGCTGTCTCTTACGGTTGGCCGTGGCAGCAATGCGTGGATGGTTTCAAGTTCGGCGCGCAAACGGGGTGGGCTTCTCTTTTTGCCGATCTGATGGTGCAAAACCCACGGATGGTGCAAGCCATTCGCGCGAGCGATTGCTTGATTCCCATGCCCTTGCATCCGCTGCGTTTGGCAGAACGCGGCTTCAACCAATCCTTGTTGTTGGCCAAGGCACTGCGCGCATCTGCGCATCAGCAGCAAGCCCTCCAACCACAGCAAGCCGTGTTGTGCAGCAACAGCCTGCTGCGCATTCGCCACACGCGCACGCAAAGCCAGCTACCGCTGGCAGATCGCTTGCGCAATATGCGCAAGGCTTTTGCCGTTCCTGCCGCCAAGGCAGATGCACTTGCGGGCAAGCGCATCGTGCTGGTGGATGATGTGATGACCAGCGGTGCATCGGTTCTGTCTGCCGCACAAGCCTTGCGCCAAACAAACGTGGCGCATGTGCAGGTACTGGTTTTTGCCCGCACCGAAAAGGGCTGAAGCAGCCCATCCGCACGCTGCATATCCAGGCAACGCCCTCTACAATCTGGACTGTGCAATCCCGCTTATGTTCTGGTCTTTACAAGGAAGCATATCTTGACATCTACCGCTCCTTCCGCCCCTGCCCGCGATAATCTGGCCCAGCAATTTGTGGCCTTTGCCGTTGATTGCGGCGTGCTGCGTTTTGGCGATTTCATCACCAAAGCCGGTCGGCAATCGCCCTATTTTTTCAATGCCGGTCTGTTCAACGACGGCGCCATGTTGGGCAAACTGGCGCAGTTCTATGCCCAGCGTATTGTCGCCAGCGGCATTGAGTGCGACATGCTGTTCGGCCCCGCGTACAAAGGCATTCCGCTGGTGGCCGCTGTGGCGATCGAGTTGGCGCGCATGGGGCGCAACCTCCCCTTTGCCTACAACCGCAAAGAGGCCAAAGACCATGGCGAAGGCGGCAGCCTTGTTGGCGCACCCCTTCAAGGCCGGGTGCTGATTGTGGACGATGTCATGTCGGCCGGCACAGCCGTGCGCGAATCCATTGCGTTAATCCGCGCCGCCAACGCCACCCCGGCAGCCGTTGCCGTTGCACTTGATCGCCAGGAAAAAGCCACTGAAAACGGCCAAGATGTGCCCTATAGCGCCGTCCAATACGTGCGCACGCAATTGGGCATGCAAGTCTGCGCCATTGCCACATTGGACGATTTGCTGGGTTATCTGTCGGCATCCGCTGCCAGCGGAGATGAGCTGTCCGCTTACTACCAGCAGGTTTTGGCTTATCGCACCCGATATGGCGTAAATTAAACGCTTGGATCAGCGCACAGGAACATTTTTTGTCTCAAACAAAAGTGCCACTAGCTACGGTTTTTCTTAAAAATGAAACAACCATGAATTGCGTCACTTTTCCCAGAAATAAGGAGCATTTTTATGCACAATTACCCAAGAGTCGATTATTTGGCATGAACTTTGCTGTTTCTATACCAGGACTTTATTGACAAGGTACATGCCATGAAAAAGCGTTGGCTTGCATTCGCAGCGCTCCCCCTCTTCCTTCTGACTGCAG
>JAGOGU010000107.1 GCA_017996515.1 Allobrachymonas sp. | reverse complement strand
AAATTGCCCCATCGCATTTTTTATGGCCGCCCATCCACAGGGCCTGATGCGGCGTGGTTTGATGCCGTCAAACGCGGTGATCTGGCAACAGTCAAAGCCATGGTGGCCAAGGGCCAAAAACTGGAAGCCCAAGACGTAGGCAGCCTGGGGCAAACCGCTTTGGGCTGGGCCGCCTTTATTGGTTACGAAGACATGGTGGATTATTTGATTGCCCAAGGCGCCAGCCTGCGCGCCACCGATCGGGGCGATGTGTATAACGTGCTCAAATCCGCCGCGCTGGGCAACAACGTGAACATCGTCAAGAAAGTGCACGCCCTGCTCAAGGCCGAGACAGACCTGAACGACCAGACGGTGGAATCCGACGGGGAAACCCTTGTCATGGTGGCAGCCAGCAATAACCGCATCGAGATTGTGAAATACCTGGTCTCTCAGGGGGCAAACGTGAACTTGGTTTCTCGACAAAAGGATCAGAGCGCCTTGAGCTTTGCCTGCGACCGCGGCTATGCCGACATGCAGAAGCTGTTGATCAGCTATGGCGCGATCAACCATCGCACCGGCAAGCCCAGCTGCAAATAAAGCCAAAAGCTTTCTCTTGACCTCGGCCGTCCATGTGCTGATGCCATGGCGGCCTGTTTTTTGGATGGCAAGGGGGACGACGTTTGACGCCAGCCTGCGGCATTTGCCGTTTCAGACGCCGTATCAAGCGCCAGCCAGCCGCCGGGCGGCTTTGACGACAGAGGCCCGGCGTCGGGCATGTTCCTGTTCGCTCTCCGGGCCGGTGAGCATACGTGCCACCTGGGGTACAGCCGACCACCACCCCGCCAGTGCGAGCACCAGAAAGATCAGGTGATCCGCTTCCAAGGCGATGCTGACCGCGCCTTGGCGCTGCCCCTCGGCCATGGCTTGGACTTTGTAGCCATAGTATTCACGGCGCAGTTGCTCGTCGGGCACTTCGCTGTCAAAGGTCAGGCCTTCCCAGCGCATCAAGCGGCTCAGTTCGGGGTGCTGGCGATGGTAGTCATAAGCGCGGCCCGCATATTCGCCAATATCCTCAACAGCAAAGGATGAAACCGGCATGGCCTGAGCGACTTTGGCCAGTTCGCAGCGCAAAACGGCCGAAAACAGCGCTTGCTTGTCGCCAAAATAGTTGTAAATCCGCTCCTTGTTCACGTTGGCCGACTTGGCGATGTGCTCAACTGTCGTGCCATCGGGGCCAAAGCGGGCGAATTCGGCCATTGCTGCTTCGAGAATCCTGCGTTTTGTGCCTTCTGTGTCCCAAGCCATTGTCTGTATTTTTGTGGATTGTGTTGAAAGTGGAATGATACTAAAATCAACTCCAACGTTGTAGTTGGAATTTAATGGAGGGCAGATGATGCAACACACCATCCTCATTTGTGGCTACGGCCAAGGCATATCTCAGGCGGTTGCCCGCCGTTTCGGCAAGGCCGGGCATCGTGTTGCCGTGGTTGCGCGCAATGCGCAGCGTTTAACAGCGGCGGTGCAACAACTGACAGAAGAAGGCATTCAAGCGCGGGCCTTTCCAGCCGATTTGAGCGATGTTGCGGCAGTGCGGCGTGTTGTGGCGGAGGTTCGTAAAGAATGGGGACCCGTTGGCATCCTGCATTGGAATGCCTTTCTTGATATCGAGGGCGATTTGCTTTCCATACCGCCTGCCGATCTGAGCAACAGCTTCGATTTGCGGGTGGCAAGCTATATCACTGCCGTGCAAGCGTGTCTCGCCGATCTGGAGGCGCATCAGGGCACCGTGTTGGCTACCTGCGGCATCATGGCGCTGGACAAGCCGGAGATCAATGCCTTTGCAACCGGCTATGGTGCGCTGGCCATCAGCGTAGCCGCACAGCACAAAGCTACCGGTATTCTGGCGCACACACTGGCAGCGCGTGGTATCCATGTCGGCGAAGTGATCGTCAATGGCTTTGTTGCGGGAACACCAGGCGCAGACGGCAAGCAAAACACCGTGGCACCGGCCGATGTCGCCGAGTGTTTCTGGGATCTGCACACAAAACGGCAGGCCCATTCGGTCATCTGTGGTACAGCCGTGCGCCATGCGTGAAACCGCCTGCAGCGGGGGAGTGGGTGCAAAGAAGGTTTTGCTTCATCAGCAGCATGTCGCGGGTGGTTCTGTCATCTTGCTGCTGGTGATCGCCCTGTTGGTTTTGACCCAGCTCTATCTGGCGATTCCGCTGCTGCCATATATTGGTCAAACGTTCAGCTCAGCGGCACCCAAAGACCTCATTTTTGCGCTGGCCTCCTGTTTCAGTCTCGCCTATTCCTTGGGTTTCTTGTTCTGGGGAGCCGTGTCCGACCAGTACGGGCGTCGACCGGTGATGCTTGCCGGGATGGCTGTGCTAACTGTCGCCACGCTGGCATGTGCCTTCGTGCCATCGTTAACCTGGTTGGCGGCAGCACGAATAGTGCAGGGGTTGGCAGCATCCAGTTTTGCGCCAGTCGCTCTGGCCTGGCTGGTCGAATCTTTGCCGGCACAGCGCCGGGTGACCGCGGTGGGGGCCATGTCCACAGCGTTTCTCGTGGCAGGCATCTTTGGTCAGGTGCTTGCCGCCTGGCTTGCGCTGCGCTGGAGTTGGACCTGGGTTTTTCTTGCAACAGGGGCCTGCCTGTTCGCCGCGACGGCGTTGGCGGCTGTAGTGATCAAAGAGCCGGTGCGCGCCAGTATTGATGGGCACTTGTGGCATCGCTTTATCGCTTTGGGCAGGCTGGCGTTGCAACCGCCCGTTTTGTTGTTATCGTGCGCGCACATCACTTTGTTGCTGTCGTTTGTTGCCATGTACACGGCTTTGGGGTCACAGCTGCGTGTGCTGGGGCTTGATTCGGAACAGGTTATTTTGCTGCGTTTGGTGGGGTTGCCTGGCATGTTCGTTGCACTCTTGGCCGGGAAACTGGCCGATCGCATCGGCATGGCGGGCGCAGCTGCGGCGGGCTATGCGCTGGCTTCTCTGGGGCTGGCGCTAGAGGCTGTTTTGTCGGGCTCTTTGACCGGCATCGCTGCCAGCAGCCTGGTTTTTGTGACCGGCGTTGCGCTGGCCATTCCGGCGATGATTACGCAGTACGGCACTTTGGCCATGCCCAACCGAGCTGGGGGCATGGCACTCAACGGCGCCATTCTTTTCTTCGGCGCGAGTATCGGTCCGCTGGTTGCCAATCAGGTGCCCAGCTTCGTCATGCTGCTGGGGAGTTTGGCTGTAGCGCTTCTTCTGGCAGCCGCTTGCGTGGCCAGCAGTGCGCGCTCGTTCCAATCGTGAGGTAAACATGCAAACCATTCGACGCTCGTTGTTTTCGATTTTGGCACTGGCGGCAAGCTTCTGGGCCACATTGGCCATCGCCCAAACGCAACCGCCTTCACCATCGTCACCATCTGGGGGCAGCCCAATCACTGCTCCTCAAACCCATCGTCAAACCACAAAGCGCACAGTGAGCGTGGATGGAGCACCCTCCACACTGACCCGCTACGAGCGGCGCGACGGGCGAAATACCGGACTGGGCGGAGAACACTTCAGCACGCTGATCGGCGCTGATGGCAGGCTCAAGGGTTTTGCCTATTTGACACTGGATGGAGCGGGTAAACCATTGCCGTCGCGTGAGCGCAGTGAACAAATCGCAAGGGCCTTTTTGCGCGAGTTCGCACCAGATTTGCTGCCTTCCATGCGTATCAGCTCCATCGCCCCCCATACTGAATCGATTCGGGTGCGGCGCGCCGGCGGCGATACAGCGGCTCAGCTCACAGGAATGCGCGTCAAGGCGCGCAACACGTCTGACGGAAGCTGGTTTTGGGTCACCATTGGGGCTGACGAAACCCCCATCTTGTTTGAACGCGACCTGCAATGGTCAAACATACGCATGCGGCGTACCACCGAAGAATGGCTGTATGACCGTTGGCTGCGGGAACATGCAGCCAGAGCACAGTAAGGTTTGTTATCTCTATCGGCATCTTTAGAGGATGGCTCCATATACAAGCCATGGCGCCTGCGTGGCATCGACGGATGGGTTCCAAACGGCCAGCTATGGTAGTTTTTGCGGTCTTGCATCTTTATGACGGAATCCCGGTTGAAAGGGCGAGAGGAAAGGGCATCACTTGATCAACAAAAAATGGTTGATGTGACTCTTGCCGGATGTGCTGATCTCGATCAAGGGATAAGTCGCATTTCGGCGAAAAAACGCCATATCCGTGCAACCAGTTAGAG
Source organism: Allobrachymonas sp. (assembly GCA_017996515.1). Classification (GTDB taxonomy): domain Bacteria; phylum Pseudomonadota; class Gammaproteobacteria; order Burkholderiales; family Burkholderiaceae_C; genus Brachymonas. Next base: position 1,260 of record JAGOGU010000107.1, on the reverse strand, counting down.
GAGAGCTAAACGCTCAACTGCCATTGCCAAATTGCAAGGAGGGGAGCCAGTAGGCGTTACGGATAGTTGCAGTTTGGCGTGCGTGATTTAACCCCACAATCGCGCCAATACCGTTTCATGCAAGAGTCTGATCAACACACAGGAGCTTTGTATGTCTTACCGCCACACCTCAAGCGCTTCAATCGCATTGGCCTTGGCCGCGCTCTTGCTGGCCCCCGTGGGCAGCAAGGCAGCGCCAGATGTGCCAACGTTTGCCCCTGCCATTTGGCCGGAGCCCGCAGCGGCTGATTCCTTTACCCGACCGCGTTCTGCATTGCGCATCAAGCCTGTTCAGGCAGGCCAGCCCCAACCTTTGTTCTATGCCCCATCGGCCGACAGCTGCTCGCGCGCAGTGCGCACGCACGAAGAGCCGGGCACGCAGCCTGCGCAGCTGCCTCGGCGCATAGGCTCCGCTGCTTTGGGCGCTCACGCCAAATACAGGGCCCGCAGTGCAGATGGCGCCATTGCGCTGTCTGCCCCTGCTGCACCAGTAGCGGAGGCGGCTGAACTTGCTGCGGTCGCACCAGCACCAGCACCAGCGCCAGCGCCCATTGCGCTTATTGATTCGGGTGTTGGGCGTGGCAAAGCCTTGCAGCTTGCGCAGGAACCCGTCACCGCCGGGATGGTGGACGACAACGCCGACTTCACGCAGTACTTGGCCTTTCGCGATCGCACCCAAGTGGAGCACCGCCCGCGCGATGTGCGTGCCCGCGTGTTGCTGCAAGTGCGCGACGAACGCGGTCAGGCCGTGCCCGACGCGCAAGTGGTCGTACGCGCCAGCAGCGGAGCCGCCATGTGGGCGCGCACCGACGCAGGCGGCCGCGCATGGATTGCCCCCGATGCCTTCGACTCCCAGGCCAGCCAGTTGTACGAAGTGAGCGTGCGTCAGGGCCAGGCCACCGCCAAAGCCGTGTTCCAGCGCGGCCAGCCCAGTGCGGTGGACGTCACGCTGAGCGCCGCCGCGCCGGCCGCGCGCGCGCGCTTGGACCTGGTGTTCATGATCGACGCCACCGGCTCCATGGGCGACGAAATCGCCAAGCTCAAGACCAGCCTGCGAGCCATTGCCGACGAAGTGGCCCGTCTGCCCAGCCGACCCGACACCTGCTTTGGGCTGGTGGCCTACCGCGACAAGACCGATGCCTTCGTGCTGCGCAGCCACGACTTCACCAGCGATCTGGATGCTTTCCAGAAAGTACTGAACCAGTTGCAAGCCGATGGTGG
>JAGOGU010000106.1 GCA_017996515.1 Allobrachymonas sp. | reverse complement strand
CTGATGCACACGCCGAATACGCCGAAGCTTTGCTGAAGTTGCGCTTTCTACACGCCGCCCCTTTGCCCCAGCCCCGTTTTGCCCTGCGCGAAACCTTGCTGCTGGCGCAAGGCCGTTTTGCCCTGCTGCCCCTGCATCTGCAGCGCATTGCGCAATCGGCGCAGGCTTGCCACTTCTTTCCCGTCAGCAACGCCCAACGCGAGCAGGCTCTGCATGCATACGCCGCCCAACACCCGCAAGGGCTGTGGCGTGTGGCGCTCACGCAAACTGCCGCTGGCGCACTCACGGTAGAAGGCAGCCACCTGGCGGATGAAGATTTGCTCGCTCCCGGCACAGACTGGGCAGACCAAGACGCCTTGCCCGCACCATGGCTGCAGCCCCCTGCTACGCAGGCCACGCCTGCCCTGCCAGTGGCATATGCAGCACAAGCCAACACCACAGATTCTTTCTGGCTGCTGCACAAAACCACGCAGCGCGCGCATTACGATGCGGCACTGGCGGCGGCCCCCGGCACGTGGGACGTGATTCTGCACACCCCCGACGGCTTTGCCACCGAATGCACGCGCGGCAATCTGGTGCTGCAAACGGCGCAAGGCTGCATCACGCCGCCGCTTGCGCAAGGGCTGTTGCCCGGCACGCTACGCGAAGCATTGTTGGCACGCGGTACGATTCGCGAAGAGCCGATCCCCTTGCAACGCCTGTTGCAGCCACAGCCGCACGACACGCTCTGGTTCATCAACAGCGTGCGTGGCTGGTTGCCCATCACACTGCGCCATTAGGGCCTGCGCCCACGCAACGACACGCAGCTCAACAAAAATCCGTGGCGCATTGCCACTGCACCGGCTCGCCCGTTAGCGGATGCTGCAAAGCCAAATACCAGGCATGCAGCAGCAGGCGCGGCGCCATTTGCTGATTGGCGGCATCGCCATACAAGGTATCGCCCGCAATCGGGTGGCCGATCGATTGCAGATGCACACGAATCTGATGCGAACGACCTGTTTCCGGGGCTACCTCCAGCACCGCATGCGCGCCATGTATATCCGGTGGACGAAAAAAATCCGGCGCAAACGCCGCATGCGCCTGAATGGCTGGCGCATTGAGCAAACGCCAGCGGGTGCGGCTGGGTTTGCCGTGTTGCGCGTCGATGATGCTGCGCGGCCGGTTGGGCCAATCTACGCGCATGGCCGCATCGATGCAATGCCACTGCATGGGTTCCACCGCTGGTTGGCCTTGCACGATGGCCACATAACCTTTGCCCACCTGCCCTTGCGCAAACTGCCGTTGCAAATGGCGCTGGGCATCCAGCCCCCGCGCCATCACGATCAGGCCGCTGGTGCACATGTCCAGCCGGTGCACGATCAAGGCATCTGCAAACCGTTGCTGCACGCGCGCGCTCAAGCAATCTTGCTTGTCGGGGCCGCGCCCTGGCACCGACAGCAAGCCCGAGGGCTTGTTCAGCACCACAAGCGCTTCATCGGCGTGCACTACATCTATCTCTGTGCTCATCTTCTCGTGCCATCCATCTGCATCCGCAAGCTTGCGGCTATTGCGCCCTGTTTCCTCTCTAACTGCACCAGTAAAAAAGCACCGCGTAGCGGTGCTTTTTTACTGGCAAAACCCTTGCTCAGTGTCTGCGGTGGTGATCACGCAGCAACAACAGGGTTATAGCGGTTACAGCAGCGCCAATACCGGCAGCAATGGCTACGGACTTGAGCGGTTGCTCCTCCACATAATGCGCGGTTGCATCGCTGGCGCGCTCAAATTCGCGCTTGGCGCGATGCTGCATATCCACAGCCTTGTCCAATCCGCGGCGGGCATAGTGATTCGCGCGCTCGGTAAGGGAATCTAGCGCTTCTACAGCGCGATCGCGCGCAACAGCAATTTTGTCGCTGGCAGCGTCCATTGCCTCGCTGGCAGAGCGCTTGGCTTTGTCGGCCGCTTTTTGCCCAGCGGCAGCTACATCGTCAATGATTTTTTCTGCATCACCTTGGTTCATGCTCGTCACTCCTTCAAAAATATTAATCCAGGGGCGACACCTATTATGGGGCCTTGTCGCCCCAGTTCAAGAGCCAAACAGTTTTTTTTGCGTAAATAAAAGGCTTTTACCTGCTTTTACGCCAGCCAAACCGTCGTCACCCTCATTGTGCCTGCTCGGCTTTTCATAAATCCCCTGCTCATCTGCCTGTGCTCAACAAGCTTGCGGTAAATTAACGCCATGGCTTCCATTGACAAAACACCTGATGCCCACACGCCCATGATGGTCCAGTATCTACGATAGACTTTCTAACCACGTAATAATGAAGACTTACGAGGAATATCAAAGATTCAGGCTACATTCGGGATACAAAACCCGTCATACACGATGACACAAATTGCAAAGCCCTTCTCCTTAAACGGAAAGGGCTTTTTGATGTCCTGCACCAGTCCTACTTAGATTGCTCTTTGAATGCTGAGTCAGTCTCAGACTGAACTGTATTGTCGTGAGCAGAAATCTCCTGACTTACCTGTTTCACAACCTGTATTGGCTCATCGCCGTTGGAAGTATCTGTTGCTCCCCCCTGCCGTGACATGGAGTTCAACTTACTGGTCATGGCACCGGCAACTGCACCACCAAGCGCACCGACAACTGCACCGCTTTGATGTTCCGATGCACCAGCTGCCCCTACTGCTTCTGCTAAACCAGAGCCCTTGCCGCCACCCATCCAGCGCAACAGCTGGTCAGGAATTTTGTGGATGAAGCTGAACGTGTATTTCATCATCGAGAGCATCAAGGCTGCATAGATGCCCATCGCAGCTAGCATCCCAACAAAACCTACAAACCCGCCTTGGTTCAGCTGAAACGTTGCGTAGAACACGCGATTGATGAATTGACCCAAAGGCATGGAAACCACGACTGCAAAACAGAAGCCAAACACCATGAGCACTGGCTTTAAGGTCATTTCCAGCACCAGCATATAGCCAACGCCAGCACTACCATGAAACTCTTCGCCCCTTGGATTTAAGTGACTCACTGCCCACAAAGGCGCGCCCAAAACCCCCTCAATCACCACAAGCAACCAGCCACAACAAGCACCTACCCAAAGAATGAACGGCATCATGGGCACTAGATAAGCAAGGCTCACCCCTCCTGCTATCAAAGCCATGATGAACCCAGCCAGCACCATTGCAACTGTTACCCCGCCAATTTTTGCGGCGATAACAGAGGCAACCGCCAAAGCTAACCCCCAACCAATCATGGTGTGCCCTGCACCTGTGGCAACCATCAATGGATGCCTCTCAGCATCTGCATCTGTCAGGAAGTTGAAGCCGGCTTTGGTGCCATCGTTGATCTTGTTGAAAATCCCATTGATGATGGACATGATCACGCCGCTTTCACTGTCCTCTCGTTCCCTATCCGCTAAGAGTTGGTTATCAACCCCGGTAGTGGATGGGTCACGAACAGCACCATTGAGTGCGTAGTAATAGCGATTCATATCGTTCGCCATGCTGGGCGGTGCCGCTTCAATGGGAATGGCAGTCGGTGCATCAGCAAGGGCTTCGAGCATCGATGATTCCAATGCAACCAAGCGCATGAACCATGCCCCAGTCAGCAACCAGCCATCTCGGCTTGCGTTATCTGCCATTTGTGCAAAGTAGGCTCCATCGCCCATTTCACCTTTTGCAGCAGTGCTCACATTCCGTTGATAGTTATTGATCGCGTCCATGTAGCGAGCCTGCACGCCAACGGTTTCACCATTAACGATTGCCACAGCCAGTGCGGACATTTCTGTTTCGAGGCTTTGAGTGGCGCTTGTATGAGCCCTTCGAATTGCAGCCGCTTTTTCTGCTGATCCAGTATTGATGCCGAAGGCTCCTGCAACACTCGCCATCGTGCTTGGGTTGGCTTGACTCCCCACAACGCCACCACATTGGGTCAGCGATAGACCCGGAACACCATAACGCCTGACCTTTTCTAGGCTACCGTTGCTTGTCGGCAAGCCGTTGAAAATGAGATGCGCGTTCTCGCCTTCTGTTGCCAAACGCTTGAAACCCTCCATACAGACTTGGGATCGCAACATCCCGAAAGCCAAACGGGAAACATGGGTCGCTGGTGCTGTTCCGGCGGCAAGACTGTCTGAGGCAATGGCACTACGGGTGAAGGTCATCCAAACGGTATCTGCCAAGCCCACCCCCTGAATCACCATCCAACCAACAAGCATTTGGATGGCACAGAATGAACCAATGGGGACCAGTGCAGCGGTGCCAACAGCCAAACGAACGGGAACCCACATTGAAGACCAACGCTTACCCAGCATTTCACCATCATGGGCAGTCTGCATGGTTCCAAAGACCATCGTATATGCAGCCAGCAAGCCACCAATGGTCAGACAGCAAATATTGAAGGTCATGATGGCTTCGCCCAATGGACCATCACCTGTGCCACCAAAGAGGCTACCGAATAGTGGCTGCAACAATAGGCTGATCGACATATCGCCCGTTACCGGCGAAAAAATCTCCCCCGCCTGAACAGTGCCAGCAGCCAGAAGGGAAAGGAGGAAGAAAATGCTCATCAGGTTCATGAGTTCCCCCCTTCGAATCCACGGTGCGCAACAAGGCTCGTTTCGTGTTCAAGCAAAAAGTAGATCGTGGCTAGAACGGCTGCAAAATCGATTGCCATATCCGTATCCACAGCCAGCAACTTTCGGATTTCGAGATTCGACGGCTTACCATCCGAATCTAAGGGCAACTTGGCTATTTCGTTGCGGTAGGCACGAATGAAGTGCCCAATTTCTCGGAGTGCATGGATTCGATTCATTTTTGCACCTCCTTCCCAATGGATTGCCCGTATAGAAAACTTCGAACCATCCGGCGTAGCGCCTCACTGGGAGTGAGCTTCATTCTGAAACAGAGGTAGTGGAAAGCCTCTCGCTCGACCTCTGGTAATACGAAACTTTGGTGTTTCATTTTTTCTGATTTTGTCTTCTGCATAGTTTCCTTTCTTTGAGTTGGGATCATCCCAACCTCTCGCAGAAATATGCAAAAAGCAACCCCCTTAAACAAAAAAATCCGAGTTCGGCTCGGATTCCTTTGTGGGGTAGCAATCAGGCTCGGAGGGCGGAACCTCCTTGCTGTTGCCTTGGGCTAGGCGTGGGCGCAGACTCTTTTGCCCGGCGCTCTTTGAGTTTGGCAATCACCTCTATCTTGGATGGAATCATCGTAGGCGAGGTGGTTCCAGAATTGACACTTTCTGACACGCTCGGTGCGGTTGTAGGTGTGGCGGCTTTCGGCAGATTTGCACTGCCCTGCTTGGCTTCAACCTTCACCTCGGCGGCTTTCCTTCCCATCACGAAATCTACTGCTTGGCTAGCTTTCGCAGCAGCAGTGAAAATCGCCTTTTTGTCTGATTTGAGGACCCTCAGCCAGTTGTTGATGTAGCTCGCATGGTTATCGATCTGGGTGGGTAGCCCAGTTTCCATGCCCAGCTGAATCGAACCCATCTCAGCAACCATTTCTTCAAACGCATAGGCATCATCACCGAAACGCTTACCAAACTCCCTTGGGCATCGATCCTTATGCCC
>JAGOGU010000105.1 GCA_017996515.1 Allobrachymonas sp. | reverse complement strand
AGCGCCTGCACGGCTTGCAGTACAGCCTGATCGCGTTGGTTGGCGCTGCTGGCGAGTTGCTCGCGTTGCTGGCTGCGGCGCTGAAAGGCGGCGTCAATCGGTTTGCGGAAAGCATCCCACAGTTTTTGTTCCTGGCGGCGTTCCAGCGAGATGCGTTGGGCTTCTTGCTGCCAGCGGTGTTGCAGTTCCTTGATGGCGTCGATGCGCCATTCGCCACTGCTTAAGGCCTGAGCCTGCTCGATCAGCTGCTGGCGTATGGCCAGGCTGGCTTGTTGCACGGCCTCCAACGGTTTAGTGGCCTGTTGCAAAGCTGCTTTCCACTGTGGTTGCAATTCGGCAAAAACTTTTTCGCTGACGTGGCCGGCTTCGCGCCAGCGGCGGCTGAATTCGCCCAGTTCGCGGTGCACGGCTTTCCAGTCGATCGCGTCCGCAGCTTGCGCGCTGCGGGCGGCCAATGCCTCGCCCCAGGCTTTGACTTCGGTCAGCAGCGCCAGACGCAAGCCTTTTTGCTCGGCGGCTTGCTGTTTCATGTGCGCCAACCAGGCTTGAACGATGCGGTAGGCTTCGTTGCAGGCTTGGTCGAATCGTCGCCAAAGGGCATGATTGGGCACGCCGCCTTGATCGACCTCTTTCCATTGCTCGCGCAGTTGGCGCAGCATGTCTTGCAGTTTGCGTGGGCTATGTGGGCTGGTGGGCAGCTCGGTTTTGCTGCTTTCAGCCTGCGCAGAATCTGTTTCTGCAGGGGAAGCTTGGGCAGGTTCCGCCGCTCCCTTTTCTGCGGCGTTATCTGCGATTTTTTCCGTTGTTTCTGCCGATACGGATGCTTGCTCCGTTGGCGTATCTATTGATGCTGATGTGGCAGGCGCTTCTGTTGCTTCTGTTGTAGCGGCAGGGCGGTGGATCAGGGCTTCGGCTTTTTGTACCAGCTCGGTGCGCAACTGGTCGGCGCGCCAACGCTGCCAGCCTTCCAGCTCGCTGGCTTTGGTCAGCGCTGCTTGCACTTGCGCATCCAGCGCGGTGGGCACAAAGCGGCCATGTTCTTTCAGGGCGTGGCGCAGGGCTTGCGCAGCGGCGGTGGCGGTTTTGCTGTGGCCGTTGGCCAGTTCTTTGTCGAGCGTTTGCAGCAGCGGCTGGATGGCCTCTGTGGCTTCGTTCTGGCGAGCCTGCGCGGCGGCGTTGTCGGCGGCAGACTCGGTTGCTGGCACAGTGCCCGATGCGGGAGCGGCAGGCGCTGTTTCGCCGCGTGCGGCGCGTAGCTCATCGGCCCAGATTTGCACGGGGGGTAGGGGCTTGCTGCTGTCGACAGCAGCAGCGTGGGCTTGCGCCAGCGCATCCGTAAAGGCTTGTGCCACCAGATGGAGTTGCTGCCGGGCACTGTCCAGCTGGTTGCTGTGGCGCACATCCACGTGTTGCCAGTGCGTATCTTGTTGCAGTTGCAGGGTTTGTGCATGCCAGTGCTGGATATCGGCTTGCAGGCTGGCTTGCACGGCTTCGGCATCGCGCCAGCTTTTGGTGGACAGCAGTTCGATGCGCTGTGCCAACAAGGCAGCCGCTTCGCGCTGCACTTGGGTGCGGGTGTGCAGATCTTCGATGCGTTGAACGCTCTCGGTCAACTGGTTTTTGAGCGCCAGCAACGGTTCGCGGCTCAAGGGCGCGCTCGCTTTGGCCGCATCGCGCTGCCAGGCCATGGCGTCGGCAATGTTGAAGCGGCTGGCTTGCAGCAGGGCCTCGGCGCGGGCGGCCCATTCGGCCGCGAGTGCTTCTTGCCCCTTGCTGCGTTTGATGTCGTCGAGCTTTTCGCGCAGCGCCTTGGCAGCGCCTTTGTCGCGCAGGCTCAACTCCTTGTACACCTCTTGCATGGCGGCGGGGTCTGGCTCTGTGGCCAGCCAGGCACGTACTTTGGCCGCGCGCTCACCTGATGTGGGGGCACTGAAGATGCCGCCCGTGCGGGCATCCAGCGGGTGTTCGGCCGCAGCGGGGGTGTTGGCATTTGCGCCAGCGGTCGTTGGGTCTTTGGGCCCGTTGGGCACATCGTCATGGGCGTTGCCGAAGAAGGGAATATGGATCATGTTCAAACAAGTACGTCAAACAAAAATGGAAATGAAAACGCAAATACAGGTGCAAACTCGACACAGACGGTATGTGATCACGTTATGCAGGCCCAATGTGCCGCCGAAAAAACGGTTGCTTGCAGCGTATTGTGCCGTGTTTTCGTGTCGCGTTTTGCTTGAAAAATGCTGTCTGAAAAGTCAGGCGGTTTCAGGCGGGCAGATTGTCGGGCAGGCGCTGGGCGATGGCCGCCAGCAACTGCTGTGCCAGAGCGTGTTTGTTGGCACGGGGCAGTTCGGTTGCGCCGTGCGCGTCGATGAGGAGCAAGGCATTGTCGTCCTGCCCGAAGGTGGCAGGCCCCAGGTTGGCCACGAGCAATGGCACCTGCTTGCGCAGCCGTTTGGCCTGGGCGTGGGCCAGCAGGTTTTCGGTTTCGGCGGCAAAGCCCACGCAGAACAATGCGCCACTTTGTGCCTGCGGGCTGCGCGCGATGGTGGCGAGAATGTCTGGGTTTTCGGCAAATTGCAAGGCGGGCGGTTGGCCGCTGCCATCTTTCTTGATTTTGTGCGCGGCGGTGTCGCTGCTGCGCCAGTCGGCCACGGCGGCGGTGGCGATGAAAATACCGCGCTCGGGCACGTGCTGCTGCACGGCCTGCAACATGTCGCGGGCGGACTGCACATCAACGCGCTGTACGCCATAAGGCGTGGGCAGGTGCACGGGGCCAGCAATCAGCGTAACGTTGGCGCCGGCCTGTTGCGCTGCGCGAGCCAGGGCAAAGCCCATTTTGCCGCTGGATCGGTTGGTGATGCCACGTACCGGGTCAATGGCTTCGTAGGTAGGGCCAGCCGTAATCAGCACCTGCTGGCCTGCCAGTATGCGGGGAGCAAACTGGGCGGCCACGGCTTCGTACAGTTCCCAGGGCTCAAGCATGCGGCCGTCGCCCACTTCGCCACAGGCCTGCTCGCCGCAGCCCACGCCCAGCACATGGGCGCCGTCGGCAGCGATCTGCGCCAAATTGCGCTGCGTGGCGGGATGGGCATACATTTCGCGGTTCATGGCAGGCGCAATCAGCAAAGGCGTGCCCGCCGGGCGTGCCAGGCAGGTCAAGCTGACGAGTTCATCTGCACGGCCTTGTGCCAGACGCGCGATGCTGTCTGCGCTGCAAGGCGCCAGCAGAATCAGGTCTGTTTCGCGCCCCAGGCGGATATGTGCCATATGGTCGGGCGCGCGTTCATCCCACTGGCTGGTAAACACCGGTCGCCCCGAAAGGGCTTGCATGGTGGTGGGGGTGATGAAGTGGCAGGCGCCCGCGCTCATCATGACCTGCACCTGCGCGCCCGCCTTGACCAGCAAGCGGCACAGCTCGGCCGCTTTGTAGCAGGCCACGCCGCCAGTCAGCCCCAGCAGAATGCGGCGGCCCGCCAGTTCCTGCAAACTGGTGGGCGGCAGGAGGCTGGTGGCCGTTGTAGCAGAGCGTGCGTGCATGCGGTGCGTGCCTTTCGTTAGCGGGTTGCGTGGGCGGGCAGCCATTGCGCCAGCCCGTCAATGGCCAAAGCATAGCCCTGTACGCCCCAGCCGCACATCACGGCGCGCGCAACGGACGAAATATGGGAATGGTGCCGGAATGGTTCGCGGGCAAATACATTGCTGATGTGCAGCTCCACCAGCGGCACGCCTGTGCCTTTGATGGCATCGTGCAGCGCTACGCTGGTGTGGGTGTAAGCGCCTGCATTCAGCACCACGCCTGTCAACTGGCCGGCGGCGTGCAGGCGCCCGGCATCGTGCAGGGCATCCACCAAGGCGCCTTCGTGGTTGCTTTGGCGAAAGTCCAGCGTCCAGCCGTGGCGGGCGCACGCCTGTTCGCACAGTTTTCTGACATCGTTCAATGTAGCCGAACCGTAAATGCCCGGCTCGCGTGTGCCCAGCAGGTTGAGGTTGGGGCCGTTGAAGACACAAACGGTCAGGCCGGAAGGGGCAGAAGGCTGCGAAGTCATGGGCGATTACCTGTGTGATGTGGGATCAAGACGGGCATCAAGCGGTGCGCAGTGAGGCGTCTGGTTTGCTGCACATTATGAAGGATCAATGCAAGGTGTGGCCACTGTGCTCGGCATCGCTTTCGATGCGGAAAAATCCTGCGCCTGCGCTGCCGCGCTGGATTTCTTCAGAGGTGGCGGAGCGCGCATGGTGAATGGTGAGTTCCAGATCCAGCCCGATGCCTGCCAGCGGGTGGTTGCCATCCAGGATGATGTGCTCGGGGTAGATGTCGGTGACGATGTAGAGCGCCTCTTGCGGCATGGCGCTGCTGCAACCCGGGGGCATGGCGTGGCCGTCAAAGACCATGCCTTCTTCCAGCTCGTCCGGAAAGCCGTCGCGCGGCTCGACAAACACCAGGGTTTCGTCGTAATCCCCAAAGGCCTGTTCCGGCTCCAGATGCAGCTGCACGGTATCGCCTGCCTGATGTTGCAGCAAGGCGCTGACGATGCTGGGCAAAAGGTCTTCGCCGCCCAGAAAAAATTCCAGCGGGTCTTGCAAGGTATCGAGTACATCGCCTTGCATGTCTTTCAACACCCAGGTCAATGCAACGACGCTGTTGGGGGTGATGCTGCCGGAAAAAGTAGAGGTGGATGAGGACATGGTGGTTCAGGAGAAAAAGCGGGGGTGCGTACAGGTAAAGGTTGTGCAGAAAGTGGTCACACCGATGCCGCATCAATGCCGCATGGGTTGTGGCGCGTGGGCCAGGCTGGGGGGCAGGCCATGCCAGGCGGGTTCAATCCTGCACGATGGGGCCTGCCGTGCGCTCGGCTGCTTGCAGGGTGTTGACCAGCAGCATGGTAATCGTCATGGGGCCGACGCCGCCGGGCACGGGGGTGATGTGGCTGGCCACGTTTTTCACGCCGTCAAAGTCCACATCGCCACACAGTTGGCCTTCGTCGTTGCGGTTCATGCCCACATCAAGCACCACGGCGCCGGGTTTGACCATATCGGCCGTGAGCACATTGCGCTTGCCCACGGCGGCCACGATCACATCGGCCTGCCGCGTGATGGCGGCCAAATCGGGCGTGCGGCTGTGGCAGATGGTGACGGTGGCGTCTTGCGCCAGCAGCATCAACGCCATGGGCTTGCCCACGATATTGCTGCGGCCAATGACCACGGCGTGCTTGCCCCGCAGCTTGTAGCCGATGCTTTCGAGCATTTTCATGCAGCCATAAGGCGTGCAGGGCCAGAAGCCGGGCATGCCGGTCATGAGGGCGCCGGCGCTGGCGATGTGGAAGCCGTCCACATCTTTGGCCGGGCTGATGGTTTCGATCACCTTCTGCGCATCGATATGTGCGGGCAGGGGCAGTTGCACCAGAATGCCGTGAATGGCGGGGTCGGCATTGAGGGCGTGCACCCGTTCCAGCAACGCCGCTTCGCTCATGGTGGCGTCGTATTTTTCGAGTACCGAATGCATGCCGCAATCGCTGCACGCCTTGACCTTGTTGCGCACATACACCTGGCTGGCGGGGTTGTCG
>JAGOGU010000104.1 GCA_017996515.1 Allobrachymonas sp. | reverse complement strand
GATGCGGGTGTTGTCGATCACTTGCGGTTCCTGGCCGCGCAGCCCCAGCAGCATGGGCACGCTTGGCCCGTAAATGTCGGCATCCAGCAAGCCCACGCGCGCGCCTTCGGCAGCCAGCGCCAACGCCAGATTGACAGCCGTTGTGCTCTTGCCCACGCCGCCTTTGGCCGACATGACGGCCACCATGTTCTTGATGCCCGGAGTCAGTGCAGACCTCGAAGGCACGGCATGCGGCACTATGCGTGACGCGAACTGGATATCTGCCGTTAGCCCAGCTCCAGATTGCGCCAGCGCATCCAGCAATTGTTGCTTAAGAGATGCCTCAAGACTGCGCGCGGGATAAGGCAACGTGATGTTGGCTTGTGCGACGCCATTGCTGCTATCCCATTGCACGCGCAGGTTGCGCGCATGCACCAAAGGCTGCTGTACAAGAAAAGGATCAGGCACGTTTTGCCATGCTTGTAGCAAGAAAGAAGAAAGAGATTCTTTTGATGGAGGCGAAATATTCATCCAGACAAGCAGCAGAAAAAACAGATCAACAACAAGAGCAAACCCGTCATCAGGCCGGCACCTTGGCAACGAAACAGTAGAAAGTGCGCCGTCGCACAAGAGCTTGAGATACCAAGAGCAGGGAACAGGCCATGCGATGGAAACATCGCCATTGTCTTGCCTACGACCTCTGACCGTACCGGCAAGGCGGCGAAATGTCGTGAACCGTGTGAACGCGACAGAAAGCGCTTTGCCCAGTGTAGGGTAGAAGATGCGCTCATGGCTGTTTCGCAAAAATTGTTTGTGAAAAAGTTCAGGCCATGTTGGCGTGGCTAGTTTTTGCTGCTACAATCCCAAATCTGTTCCTCAATAGCTCAGTTGGTAGAGCACCGGACTGTTAATCCGTTGGTCCCTGGTTCGAGCCCAGGTTGAGGAGCCAGAATTTGCAAGGGATGCGGCTGTCATGGGCGCATCCCTTTTCTTTTCGGCGTAGCCGAAATGTAGCTGAAAAGCAGGGTATCCCTCCTTTTGGCAGCATATGCCACGGTAGATAGCCCAACTGTGCATAACGTCCACCATGGAAAGCGTGTGCCATTCACCCAAATCACAACTTATGAGTCGGCGCTCGCTATCGCAATTATGTGGTTCTCCGTTTATGGCTTTCTGTTAAATACAAAACGTGGCGGCGCAGTGCACATACTGCCGCCGCCACGCATAAACCCAAAGCCTAAGAGATCGACTTAGGCCAGCTTGCTTTTCAACAGCTCGTTTACCTGCTGCGGGTTGGCCTTGCCTTTGCTGGCTTTCATGACCTGGCCGACCAAGGCGTTGAAGGCCTTGTCTTTGCCGGCCTTGTATTGCTCGACGTTGCCGGGGTTGGCTGCAATCACCTCATCAATGATGGCTTCCAGCGCACCGGTGTCGTTCATCTGTTTCAGGCCCTTGGCCTCAATCACGGCATCCACCTCGCGGGCCTCGCCGCTCCACAGCGCCTCAAACACCTGGCGCGCGGCGGCATTGCTGATGGTGCCGTCCTGAATGCGACCAATCAGCTGGCCGAGCTGGGCAGCGCTGACTTTGGCGGCCTCGATGCCGATTTCTTCGGCGTTCAGGCGCTTGCTGATTTCGCCCATCACCCAGTTGCTGGCCAGCTTCGGGGCGCCGCTGGCTTTGGCGGCGGCTTCAAAGTACGCCGCCATGGCGGGCGATTGCGTGAGCGTGGTGGCGTCGTATTCGGGCAGGCCGTAATCTTGCACGAAACGCTCGGCCATCTTGCGCGGCAGCTCGGGCATTTGCGCGCGCGTGTCCTTGATCCACTGCTCTGAAATACAGAGCGGCGGCAGATCGGGATCGGGAAAGTAGCGGTAATCGGCCGAATCTTCCTTGGTGCGCATGGCGCGGGTTTCGCCCGTGTCGGGGTCGAACAGCACGGTGGCCTGCTGGATGGCGTGGCCGTCTTCAAGCTGCTCGATCTGCCAGCGGATTTCAAAATCAATCGCCTGCTGCATGAAGCGAAAGCTGTTCAGGTTCTTGATCTCGCGCCGCGTGCCCAGCGGCTGGCCGGGCTTGCGCACGCTCACGTTGGCGTCGCAGCGAAAGCTCCCTTCCTGCATGTTGCCGTCACAAATGCCAATCCAGGTGACGATTTTGTGCAGTTCCTTGGCGTAGGCCACGGCCTCTTCGGTGCTGCGGATGTCGGGTTCGGTCACGATCTCCAGCAGCGGCGTGCCTGCGCGGTTGAGGTCGATGCCGCTCATACCCTGAAAATCTTCGTGCAGCGATTTGCCCGCGTCTTCTTCCAGGTGGGCGCGCACGAGGCGAACGGTTTTTTTCTCGTCGCCCACGAAGAACGACACCTCGCCGCCTTGCACCACCGGAATCTCAAACTGGCTGATCTGGTAGCCCTTGGGCAGGTCGGGATAGAAATAGTTTTTGCGGGCAAATACGCTGCGCGGCGCAATATGGCTGCCCAGCGCCAGGCCGAGCTTGATGGCGCAGGCCACGGCCTCGCGGTTCATGACGGGCAGGGTGCCGGGCAAGGCCAGGTCCACCGCGCAGGCCTGGGTATTGGGCTCGGCCCCAAAGGCCGTGGCGGCGCGGCTGAAAATTTTGCTGTGGGTTTGCAGCTGGGCATGTGTCTCAAAGCCGATGACGACTTCGTAGCCCTGTACCAGTTTGGATGTGTTGGGACTCATGATGCTTAAACTCCTGCGGGGACGCGGGTGTGCCAGTCGGTGACTTGCTGCAAGCGGTGGGCGACGTTGAGCAACTTGCTTTCTTGCAAATAGTTGCCGATCAGTTGCAGCCCCACGGGCATGCCGCCTGCGCCAAAGCCGGCGGGCACGCTCATGCCGGGCAGGCCTGCCAGCGATGCGGGCAGGGTGAAGATGTCTGCCAGATAGTCGGCCAGGGGGTCTTTGTGTGCGCCCATGGGCCAGGCCACTGTGGGGGCTGCGGCACCGGCGATCACATCGCATTGCTCAAAGGCTTGTTGAAAGTCGGTTGCGATGATGCGGCGAACCTGCTGCGCCTTGAGGTAGTAGGCGTCGTAATAGCCGTGCGAAAGCACGTAGGTTCCGGTGAGAATGCGGCGCTTGACTTCGTCGCCAAACCCTTCGGCACGGGTGTTTTCGTACATGCTGTTGAGGTCGGTGTAGTTTGGCGCGCGGTGGCCAAACTTCACACCATCAAAGCGCGACAGGTTGCTGCTGGCTTCGGCGGTGGCGATGATGTAGTAGGTGGGGATGGAGAGCGCCGTACGCGGCAGGCTGATCTCGACCAGTTTGGCGCCCAGCTTTTCGTATTCTTTCAGCGCGGCATCGATAGCAGTGCGTACGTCGTCGCTCAAGCCTTCGCCAAAAAATTCTTTGGGCAAGCCGATGCGCAAGCCTTCGATACTGTCGTTCAGGTGCTGCTCAAATGGCTCGCTGGGGATGTCGAGCGAGGTCGAGTCGCGGTCAGGGTCGGCACCGCACATGGCCGAGAGCAGCAGGGCGCAATCCTCTGCCGTGCGAGCCATGGGGCCGGCCTGATCCAGGCTGCTGGCAAAGGCAATCATGCCGTAGCGGCTGGCGCGACCATAGGTCGGCTTGATGCCGGTAATGCCGCAAAAACTGGCGGGCTGGCGGATGGAGCCGCCTGTGTCCGTCCCCGTGGCGCAAGGCGCCAGTCCTGCGGCAACGGCGGCTGCGCTGCCGCCTGACGAGCCGCCGGGCACACGGGTGGCATCCCAGGGGTTGCGTGCGGGGGTGTAGGCTGAATTTTCGTTGCCGCTGCCCATGGCAAATTCATCGCAATTGAGCTTGCCCAGACATACCATGCCTGCGCCTGCATCTTTGCCGCCTTGATCCGTATTGCCGAAGCCCAGTCGCGCCACCACGGTGGCGTCAAACGGGCTGCGGTAGTTTTCCAGCATTTTGCTGGCGGCAGTCGTGGGCCATTCGCGCGTGACGAAAATGTCTTTATGGGCAATGGGCACGCCGGTGAGCTTGCCCGCGCTGCCGTTGGCAATGCGCTCGTCGGCTGCCTGAGCCTGCGCTAGCGTGGCTTCTTCGTCGATGGACAGATAGGCGCCCAAATGGGCGTGTGCCTGGCTGCGTTGGAGAAAATGCTGCGCCAGTTCGCTGGCGCTGGTTTGGCGTTGCATCAGCATCTGGCTGAGCTGGGTGAGGGTGTAGTGGTGCAGGTCTGTCATGGTTGCTTTTCGTTGGTGCATGGAGCATGCCATTCGGCCATGCTCGGTAGCGGAAAAAAGAAGGCTCTTGCGGTGACGTGCGAGCAAACGGCTTGGCTTTATTCGATGACCTTGGGCACCAAAAACAGCCCGTCTTGCACTTGCGGGGCGCTGCGCTGGTTGGCTTCGCGGTTATTGGGTTCGCTGGCGACGTCATCGCGCAGGCGCAGCGCCACGTCGTGAAAAATTTCAACCGGGTGCGCCAGCGGAGTAATGTTGCTGGTATCCACCGCCTGCATGGGGCTGACGACGGAAGCGAAAAACTCGTTGAGGTGTTGCTGCATGCGGCTGGCTTCTTCCTCGTTGAGCGAGAGTTTGGCCAGGCGGGCAATGGTGTGGATTTGTTCGAGTGTCAGTGACATGGCGCAAAAGTATCAGATAAGGATACGAATGGATAAAAGAAGCCTCATCATCAGCCAGTAATCCCGTGCAATGCCAGATAACTGTCAATTTGCAATAAATGGTGTACAGACGCGGGGATAAGGCTCTTTTACAGCGGCTGAATACGGTATTATCCTTGCTTTGCAAGCTGGGTTCCCGTAGAGAGGAGTCATGTTGGGCTTGCCGAGCAGCGGTTGCAAACACATGCAGCCGATTTTGTTGTGTGCACACACAACCTCGGGCAAATCCATCCATGGCGTCAAGCATACCCGGATCACGCGCGAAATTTCACAAGCAGCATGCTGACACGGCCTGCCCATCAAGGTGTATGTGTGGCAAGCGAGGCTGCTGCAAAAAACAGGCCCATGTTCCAAGGGCTAGGTTGATACGTTGTTCGAACAAGGATTTTTAGACATGTTTTCTGGTTTTCGCCGGTATTTCTCTTCCGATCTGGCCATTGACCTTGGCACCGCCAACACCCTGATCTGCACGCGCGAGCGTGGCATCGTGCTGGACGAGCCTTCTGTTGTGGCTATCCGCCATGAAGGCGGCCCCAATGGCCGCAAAGTGATTCAGGCTGTTGGTAAAGAAGCCAAAGCCATGCTGGGCAAGGTGCCCGGCAATATCGAGGCCATTCGCCCCATGAAAGATGGCGTGATCGCCGATTTTGTGGTGACCGAAGAGATGATCAAACAGTTCATCAAAATGGTGCATCCCCGCTCGGTGTTCAAGCCCAGCCCCAATATCATCATCTGTGTTCCTTGCGGTTCCACCCAGGTCGAAAAGCGCGCCATTCGCGATGCGGCCAAAAACGCCGGTGCGAACGAGGTGTTTCTGATTGAAGAGCCCATGGCCGCCGCATTGGGCGCGGGCTTGCCCGTGAGCGAAGCTAGTGGTTCCATGGTGGTGGACATTGGCGGCGGCACGACCGAAGTGGGCGTGATCAGCTTGGGCGGCATGGTGTACAAA
>JAGOGU010000004.1 GCA_017996515.1 Allobrachymonas sp. | reverse complement strand
TGGGGCAGCAATGTGACCGCAAGACGGTGATTTTTGCGCTGGGAGGTGGCGTTGTGGGTGATGTCACGGGGTTTGCGGCTGCCTGCTATATGCGAGGGGTGCCTTTTGTGCAAGTGCCCACTACCTTGCTGGCACAAGTGGACTCTTCCGTGGGTGGCAAAACAGCCGTGAATCATCCGCTTGGCAAAAACATGATTGGCGCTTTTTATCAGCCTCGCCTGGTGGTGTGCGATATGGACACGCTGGCGACCTTGCCCGAGCGCGAATTCTGTGCCGGTCTGGCCGAAGTGATCAAATACGGGCCGATTGCCGATATGGCGTTCTTGGATTGGCTGGAGCAGAACATGCCAGCCTTGCGTGTGCGTCAGCATGACGTTTTGCGCGTGGCGGTACAGCGCAGTTGCGAGATCAAGGCCTGGGTGGTGGCGCAAGACGAGCAAGAAGGCGGCATGCGCGCCATTCTGAACTTGGGGCATACATTTGCGCATGCGATCGAAGCCGGTATGGGCTATGGGGTGTGGCTGCATGGAGAAGCGGTTGGCTGCGGATTGGTGATGGCGGCTCACTTGTCGCAGCGGTTGGGCTTGGTGGATGCAGTCTTTACTAATCGGCTGCGCCAGCTGGTGCAGGCTGCTGGCCTGCCGGTGCAGGCGCCCCGCTTGGCGCAAGACGCTGCGGCCAATGTAGAGGCCTGGTTGCAGCATATGCGGGTGGATAAAAAAGCGGAGGCAGGCGCCATACGCTTTGTGGTACTGGTACGATCGGGCGAGGCCGCATTGGCGGCAGTGCCTGACGCCATGATTGCCGAAACCATTGCCGCTTGCAGCCTGGCGGCATGAGGCAAGCGGTCGTCGGGCGAATGTGGGGCGTGTCAGCCCACTAGGCATCAAGACGGTGCGCTTGGTCAGATGGTCAGACCGGCGCGATGAGCAATTTTTACAAGAGCAAATAAATGGCGGTTTATATTCGTGGCATTGAGGGGCTGGCAGACAATGCGCAGCATGCGCCTTGGGCCTGCCACCCGCTACAAAGCCGTGGCCGCCGCCAGCCTGAAGAAGACGCGCAGACGCGTGGCATGTTTCAACGCGATCGCGATCGCATCGTGCATTCATCGGCCTTTCGGCGTTTGGTCTATAAAACCCAGGTATTTCTGAACCACGAAGGTGATTTGTTTCGCACGCGCCTGACACATACGCTGGAGGTGGCTCAGATTGGCCGCAGCATTGCGCGGGCATTGGCGCTGGATGAGGACTTGGTTGAAGCTATTGCGCTGGCACACGACTTGGGGCATACCCCATTCGGGCATGCCGGGCAGGATGCGCTCAATGCCTGCATGCAGAATGATGGCGGCTTTGAACACAATATGCAAAGCTTGCGCGTGGTCGATACGTTGGAGCAGCGCTACCCGGGCTTTGATGGCCTGAACCTGTGTTTTGAAACCCGTGAGGGCATTCTCAAGCACTGTTCGCACCGCAATGCGCAGTACTTGCAGGAGCGAGAGCCAGATGGCATCGGGCTGCGTTTTTTGCTGCACCAGCAACCCAGCCTTGAGGCACAGCTAGCCAATCTAGCGGATGAGATTGCCTACAATGCGCACGATGTGGATGACGGCTTGCGCTCTGGCCTGTTGCAGTGGGAGGATGTACTGCAGGTGCCCTTGGTGGCCGAATACCATGCGCAGGTCAGGGCAGAATGGCCGTCCCTGCAAGGCCGTCGCCTATGGTACGAGACCATTCGCCGCATGCTGAGCGCACAGATTCTGAATGTGGTATCCGCAACCTTGCAGCGCTTGCAGGCGTTGCAGCCAGCCAATGTAGAGGTCATTCGGCGCAGCCCGCCTTTGCTGGGGTTTGACGATGCCATGCGCGATCGCTCGCAGGTGCTCAAGCGGTTTTTGATGCAGGCGCTGTACAGGCATCCGCAAGTGGTGCAAAACATGGAGCAGGCGCAACAAGTCATTCGTGATCTGTTTGCGCACTATAGCCAGCAGCCGCAGACCATGCCGCCCGAGTTTGCCGAGCGCACCGACAAAGCGCGCGCCGTGGCTGACTACATCGCCGGCATGACGGACCGTTTTGCCCTGCGGGAGCACACCTTACTCACCGGCAAGCAGGTGCTGCACGCCGGATTTTGAGTGCGCGCGCGTGCGCGTTGATCGCTGCTCTCCGCGTCGTGCACTGCGCCGCACCGTTTTTTACTGCACCAACGTACGCATTTTGCGTCGTAGTTCGCGTTGTTGGCGCTGCTCTTCTGCCCAGTCCTGTTTGATGGCGCGCAGCAAAGCGATAGTCATCAGTGCCAGAACGATGCAAAAAGGCAGGGCAAAAAGGATAGTTGCCGTCTGCACGGCTTTGAGCCCGCCCGCCAGTAGCAAGGACAGGGCAATGCCGGATACCAGAGCACCCCAGATAATCTTGCTGCGGTTGGATGGCGTAGAAGTACCATTTTGGCTCATGCTGGCCAGCACCAAGGTGGCCGAATCGCCCGAGGTGATGAAAAAGATGATAACCAGCAATGTTGCCACCACGCTTGTCAGGGCAGCGAGCGGCAGTTGATCCAGCATGGCAAACAGTGCCAATGAAGGGTCTTGGCTGGCAGCTTCGGTCAGGCTTGCATTCTGGAAAATTTCCATATTCAAGGCGGTGCCGCCAAATACCGAGAACCAGGCAAACCCCACCAGCGTGGGCGTAATGACCACGCCCAGTAAAAATTCACGAATGGTTCTGCCTTTGGAGATACGCGCGATGAACAGGCCGACAAAGGGTGACCAGGATATCCACCATGCCCAGTAAAAGATGGTCCAGTCACCAATCCAGACTGAATCGCGAAAGGGCGTGAGGCGCAAACTCATGCGCACAAAGCTCGATAGATAGCTGCCCAAGGTGTTGGAGAACGTGTCGAGAATGGCAACGGTTGGGCCAAAAATGAATATGCACAGCGCCAGTAGAGCGGCCGCTATCAGATTGGCTTGTGAAAGCAATTTCACGCCGCGATCGACCCCGGTCACGGATGAGACTATGAACAGAAACGTCACCACGATGATGATGCCGACTTGCCAGGCAGTGCCCATCGGCATGCCGAATACGCTGTGTAAACCACTGTTGATTTGCGCTGCGCCGATGCCAAGCGATGCTGCCACACCAAAAGCCGTAGCTACTATGGCCATGATGTTGAAGGCGGGCGAGAGTGCGCGCGCCCAGCGCCAGGGCAATGTTTCAGTGGCCGAACTGATGAGCGCGGAGCTGTTGCGTCGAAACTGAAAAAATGCAATGCAAAGTCCCACAATGCCGTAAATGGCCCAAGGATGCAGCCCCCAGTGAAAGAATGCATACCGCATGGCGGTGTTGGCCGCTTCGGGTGTGCCCGCAATGACATCGGGTGGCGGCGAGATAAAGTGCGAAAGTGGTTCAGCAACGCCCCAGTACACCAAACCAATACCCATGCCAGCGGAAAAAAGCATGGAAAACCACGAAGCCAGCGAAAATTCTGGTTCATCGTCATCTGCTCCCAGCTTGAGGTCGCCGTAACGGCTCACGGCCAGAAACAGAGCCAGAAAGACCAGTGCCAGCACGATCCACAGATACAGCCAGCCGAAGTTGCGTGACACGATGCTTAGCATGTCGCTGAAAGATGAACCCAGTGTTTCGGGAGAAACAAGACCCCATACCACAATCAAGGCAATCAGCCCGGCGGAGATGCGCATTTGCATGGATAGCTCCTTTCTTTTATTGCATGTATTCCAAAATGGGGCAAGGGCGCTGTAGTTGCTTGATGCGCCAGATATATGCCCAAACTGGAAAACTTGCGTGATGCAGCAAGTCGTTCACGATGAATGCATGCGGCAAAAGTGCTGCATGCAGGAACAACGAGGAGGAGAACGGAAATGAGCAGGAAGAAGTGCCATCCATCCGGAAAAGCGGTGATTCCGAGACGGCTTGTTCCAATTCCGAAAGAAGCAATGATAACCCATCGGAACCCAAGCTCTCGGTTTAGGCAGGCGTTGTGCGCTTTGTGCCCTCTGACTGAAGCCGCAGCTTGGCGCAAGCGGGCTTGGTGTATCAAGGTGCTTGAACAGTATGCAACTACTGATGAAATGTGCGGGTCGGTCCGTTGTTGACGGTGGTGAAATTTGGGGCTTTTGAGTTGGTTTCCCCTTCAAATACAAGCGATTCGAAAGGGAAGAGAGCGCATGAGGCCTTGCTGTTGGATGGGATTGGCAACCGAGTAAAGTAAAGCATGAGTGTTCTAGTGGGGCCTAGTCATTCCACTGTTACGCTCTTGGCCAGGTTTCGGGGTTTGTCCACATCGGTGCCTTTGGCGCAAGCGGTGTGGTAGGCCAGCAGTTGCAACGGCACGACGTGCAGAATCGGGCTCAAGGAGCCATAGTGCTCGGGCATGCGGATGACGTGAATGCCCTCTTCGCTCTGGATGAGGCTGTCGGCATCGGCCAAAACATACAGCTCGCCGCCGCGGGCGCGCACTTCTTGCATATTGCTTTTGAGTTTGTCGATCAGCTCGTCTTTGGGGGCCACCACCACCACGGGCATGGCTGCGGTCACCAGTGCCAACGGGCCGTGCTTGAGTTCGCCTGCGGGGTAGGCTTCGGCGTGGATGTAGCTGATTTCCTTGAGCTTGAGGGCGCCTTCCAGTGCCACGGGGTAGTGCATGCCGCGCCCCAGAAACAGCGCATTGTCTTTTTCAGAGAAGCGCTCGGCCCATTGCACGATATGCGGCTCCAGCGCCAGCACGGCCTGTATGGCCAGCGGCAGGTGGCGCATTTGGTGCAACAGGGTGGCATGTTGCTCGTCTGAAATGTGGTTTTTGCTGCGGCCCAGCGCCAGCGTCAGCAAGAACAGGGTGGCCAGCTGCGTGGTAAAGGCTTTGGTCGAGGCCACGCCAATTTCCACACCGGCACGGGTGACGTAGGCCAGCTTGCATTCGCGCACCATGGCGCTGGTGGCCACGTTGCAAATGGTGAGCGTTTGCTGCATGCCCAGCGATTGTGCATGGCGCAGGGCCGAGAGCGTATCGGCCGTTTCGCCGCTTTGGCTGATGGTGACAACTAAGGTGCGCGGGTTGGGCACGCTGGTGCGGTAGCGGTATTCGCTGGCGATTTCCACATCGCAGGGCACGCCCGCCAAGGCTTCGAGCCAGTATTTGGCCACGCAGCCACTGTAGTAGCTGGTGCCGCAGGCCAGAATCAGTACGCGATCAATGGCTTGAAAAACGTCTCTGGCTTGCTCGCCAAACAGTTCGGGCACCACAGCCTGCACGCCTTCGAGCGTATCGGCCAAGGCGCGGGGTTGTTCGAAAATTTCTTTCTGCATGTAGTGGCGATATGGGCCGAGTTCGGCGGCACCGCTGTGGGCATGCACGGTTTTGACGGGGCGCTGAGCAGGCGTCAGGCGTTGTCCGGCGTTTTCGATCCAGTATTTGCCCAATTGCGCATCCACCACATCGCCTTCTTCCAGATAGATGATCTGGTCGGTTACGCCGGCCAGCGCCATGGCGTCGCTGGCCAGGTAATGGGCACCATCGCTGCCGATGCCCATGACCAGTGGTGAGCCGGCACGCCCGCCGATCACGCGATGCGGCTCGTCGCGGCAGATGACGGCAATCGCATAAGCGCCATGCAGCTGGGCAAGCGCGGCTTTGACGGCTTCAAACAAATCGCCGTTGTAAAGCGAGTCGATCAGATGGGCAATGACTTCGGTATCCGTTTGGCTGGCAAACACATAGCCTTTTTTTTGCAACTGCTGGCGCAGAGTTTCGTGGTTTTCGATGATGCCGTTGTGCACCAAGGCGATGCGGCCGGGTTTGTTGCCGCTGTTGTTGGCGTCCACATCGGGGCCGTAGCTGAAGTGTGGGTGCGCATTGTGTACGGCGGGTGCGCCATGCGTGGCCCAACGGGTATGCGCAATGCCGGTGTAGCCCTGCAATTGCTCGCGCTGCACTTGCTCTTGCAGTTCGGCCACGCGGGTGGTGCTGCGCGCGCGTTGCAGGCCGTTGTTCCATACGGCCACGCCGCATGAATCGTAGCCTCGGTATTCAAGCCGTTGCAAGCCCTGAACCAGAACGGGAACAATGTTTTGTTGCGCCACTGCGCCGACGATGCCACACATGAGAGCAATCTCCTGCCAAAAAACGGGTGTTCGCACTGGGCAGTGCGTGATTCATGCCTGCTTCGGGGTGCGAAAGATTGAAAATGGCAGAATGGTACCGAATATGCTGGAAATATATTTTCTAAATTGAATACTTAGTAAAAAATAATTTCACGACATCATAAATTTATTTAAAAATTTCAAATAAAATTTTATTTTGAAATTTTTTGGCGATTGGTGTGAATGCTTCCCCAAAACACGGATACCTCTTTGAATGCGGCGGACTGGCGCTTGCTGCATCAATTGCAACGCGATGCCAGCCTGAATAACCAGGAGTTGGCTGCGCGCTGCCATCTGTCACCGGCCACCTGTTTGCGGCGGGTGCGGCGCCTGCGTGCCTTGGGCTTGATCGAGCGCACGGTTTGCGTGCTGGATGCCTCAGCCATGCGCCGGCATACGGGGGCAGGGCTGACGGCCATTGTGGAGGTGACGTTGGATGTGCAGGCCGAAGCGCAGCAGGCAGCGTTTGCTGCGCGTGCCGTAGCCGATCAGGCGGTGCAGCAGTGCTATCGCACCTCGCCTGGGGCCGATTTTGTGCTGATTGTGACAGTGGCCGATATGCCTGCCTTCATGGCGTTTAGCCAGCGGCTGTTGACGCAAGATGCCAATGTGCGCAATGTACGCACGTTTTTCAGCATGCAGCGCCACAAATTTTCGCCAGAGTTGCCATTGCCGGATGCGACAGGTACGCTGACAGGCGATGCGCTGGCGGGTGGGTAGCGATGCAACGCCGTCTGCTTGATGTCCCCGGTGTGTTTCGGATGCTGGCGCCTTGAGCCGTAGGCGGCATGGTTGGCGCGGTGGCGGCACCGCGCGGATAAGCGGATATGAGCGATGCGACGCGAAGCGGGGGATGGAGCTTTCCAAGTCTTGGCATCAGCGCGGCACCCGTCCCGCGCAGCCTCAGCGGATTTCTACACCGTAGCTGCGCCCGTCGGTGAGATAACACATTTGCGATTGCACCGCGGGTGAGGGCACGCAAAAGCGTTTGGTGCGCGAAGCTTCTTGCACGAATTGGTCCACCAACGCGACATCGTCACCGTGCGTGCCTTCATGCAGGAAGCGCGCCATGAATTTGGACGCTTCGGGTAAAGAAACGCTGAAAAAGCCCAGCAGCGAAGTGAACTGCACTTTGCTGATTCTGCCGCTTTCGCGAACAAAGTACACCACGCTGCGGGGCGCGCTGTGGCAAAGAACAATGCTTTGCCCGGGGGGGGCGGCCGCGGGCTTGCAGTCGTGCAGCTGCATTTTTTCCATCGACATGGCCGTTGCCAACTGGTTCCAGCGGGCTTGCAATTGTTCGTCGCTCAAATGGGCAATGGGCAGAGATCCAGCTGCGGTTGTAGCCGCCTGCACCTCGCCTGGCTGGCTGGCCGATGGGGCTGGAGCCTGGGCTTGCTGGTTGCAGGCGGCAAGCAGGGTGCTTGCCACAGCGGCGGAGCCAAGAAAAGAGAGCAAACGGCGCATGGGTGTTTCCGAAAAAAAGATTAGGCAATAAAAAGAGATGCGAGCCAAGTCATGAGACGGGCCGCACGTAGGGAGTGGTCAAGGCAAGCTGCATGACGCAAGGCCGCCTGCAGGCACTGGGCCGCTTCGTGCTTTGCTTGCCTTGTGCCAACCCACACAGCGTGCGGCGTTGTGCAATCATGCAATCAGCATACGCCTTGTTGCAGCATGGCGTCGGCCACTTTGACAAAACCGGCGATGTTGGCGCCATTGACGTAATTGACCGAGCCCTTGCCCTCATCGCTGCCATAGCGCACGCAGTTGGCGTGAATGTCTTGCATGATGGTCAGCAGCTTGGCATCGACCTGCTCGCTGCTCCAGTACAGGCGCTGGGCGCTTTGTGCCATTTCCAGGCCGGATACGGCCACGCCGCCCGCATTACTGGCTTTGCCGGGCGCGTACAGCACTTTGCCGGATTCGATGAATGTGTGTACGGCATCCAGCGTGCTGGGCATGTTGGCGCCTTCGGCCACGCACTGCACGCCGTTTTTGACCAACGTACGCGCATCGTCACCGTTGAGTTCGTTTTGCGTGGCGCAGGGCAGAGCAATGTCCACGGGCACATGCCAAGGGGTTTTGCCCTCCTCGTATTGGAGCTTGAATTGCTCGGCGTATTCGCTGATGCGGCCGCGCTTCACATTCTTGATGTGCATCAGGGCGGCGAGTTTTTCGGGCGTGAAGCCGGCAGGGTCTACTACAGTGCCATTGGAGTCGGATGCGGTAATGACCTTGGCCCCACACTGCATGGCTTTTTCGATGGCGTATTGCGATACATTGCCCGAGCCGGAGACGGAAACTGTTTTGCCTTCGAGCGAAAGGCCGTTGCGTTGCAGCATTTCGCGGGCAAAGTACACCGTGCCATAGCCCGTGGCTTCGGGGCGAATCAGGCTGCCGCCCCAGCTCAGGCCGCGGCCGGTAAATACGCAGTCGGCGCTGCGGGTGAGCTTTTTCATCATGCCCGCCATAAAGCCCACTTCTCGCGCGCCAACGCCGATGTCGCCTGCGGGCACGTCCACGTCGGGGCCTAGGTAGCGGTACAGCTCGGTCATCAGGGCATGGCAAAAGCGCATGACCTCGCCGTCGCTCTTGCCCTTGGGGTCAAAATCGGAGCCACCTTTACCACCGCCCATAGGCAACGTGGTGAGCGCGTTTTTGAAAGTCTGCTCAAACGCCAGGAATTTAAGGATTGACAAATTCACGCTGGGGTGAAAACGCATGCCGCCTTTATATGGCCCAATGGCGTTGTTGTGCTGGATACGGAATGCGCGGTTGACCTGGGTCTGGCCCTTGTCATCAACCCAGTTCACGCGGAACTGAATCACGCGCTCAGGCTCTACCAGGCGTTCCAACAGGGCGTTGCTGGCATAGCGCGGATTGCGCTCGATGAAGGGCCAGAGGCTGTCGAGCACTTCGCGCACGGCTTGCAGGTATTCGCTCTGGTAGGGGTCGCGGCGCTGTACGGTTTCCAGAAACTGGTTCAGGGTAGAGGTGGACATGATGGGTTCTGCCAATAGGAAAAATAAAAACAGCAACTGTCTGCTTGGTGTTGATCGAAACTCACTGAAAGCGAATCAGAGCAAAGCCACAGCAATCCACGTCGCAGGGGACACAATGCTGCTGACGTGGCACGGCTTTTTGCGCAGCAGGTCGTTGGATGTACGCAGGCTCCCAGCAAAATTGCTGCACCGCAAAAAGTGAAAATAATTGTACGGTGTCTTTTCCCTTTGCTGACGCGCAATAGGTGTAAATCCATGACTTGTTTTGCCTTGTCGGGGTATAAGGGTAGGACTATAGGTATGCCGTCAGCAAAGGAGTGGAGCCATTAGAAAAAGGTATAAAAATGGCTGACGGGGCAAGCCCCTTTCAGAAGGATGGGTCAGCGTGCAAAGGCGCATACGTTCATGCCGCACAATACGTGGATCCAAGGGGCGCCGCGCCGCCTGGCAGCAAGGTGGTAAACAAAGCGCAGGCCCGATCAAGTCAAAAAAGGAAGGGGTGTCCGCACATGCAGCAGATAAAAGAAAACATCGTTTTCATTGGCGGGGGCAATATGGGAAGCGCCATATTGGGTGGCCTGCGCCAGCAGGGCGTAGCGGCAGAGCAGATCACGGTGGTGGATCCTGGTGCGGCCACGCGGGAGCGTTTGCAGCAGCAATATGGGGTACGCACATTGCCCGTAGCCGATGCCAGCCTGGCGCAGGCCGATGTGGTGGTGTGGGCGGTCAAGCCGCAACAGTTTCATGAGGCGGCTACTGCCGCTGCTGCGCACCTTGCGCAAGCCCTGCATATCAGCGTGGCGGCAGGCATTACCACGGCAACTTTGGCGCGCTGGCTGGGCAGTGCCCGCATTGTGCGCTGCATGCCCAATACACCGGCCTTGGTCGGCCAGGGCATGACCGGCATCTACGCCGCCCCCGGCGTGACGCAGCAAGAGCGCGCCTTAGCGGATGCCGTGCTGGCGCCGACCGGCCAGCGCATGTGGTTGGAGCAGGAGGCACTGATCGACAGCCTGACGGCCATCAGCGGCTCAGGGCCGGCCTATGTGTTTTACTGGATCGAGGCCCTGATTCAGGGCGGCGTGGAACTGGGTTTGAGCCGCGAGCAGGCCCGGCAGCTGGCGGTGCAGACTTTTGCAGGAGCGGCGGCACTGGTGGCGCAAAGCACCGAGCCGCCCGATGTGCTGCGCCAGCGCGTGACCAGCAAGGGCGGCACCACGCACGAGGCCATTGCCAGCATGGAACGCCATCAGGTGCAGGCGCACATCATCGAGGCCATGCACGCCTGTTACCGCCGCGCGGTGGAAATGGGCAAGGAATTTGCCTGAGAGCCTGCTGGTGCTACGCCGTGCCGCGATGCGAATGGTGGTTGCTGATTTGCCAAAAGGCGTGACTGGATGCAGACGCTGCCTGCGCCGTGTTTGTGGGCGGTCGGCCTGTTGACGCGGCGTTTAAAAACGCGGCGGGCGTTTTTCCAGAAAAGCCGTGATGCCTTCGCGGTGCTCGGGGCTGCTGGCATAGGCATAAGGGTCTGTCAATGGGGTGCTTTGCGTGGCAGCGCACAAGGCGCGCAGCGTTTGCTTGTTCAGGCGGGCGCTGGCGGGGCTGAGGCCGCACATGCGGTTGATCGCCTGCTGGCATTCGGCTTGCAGTGCCGGTGTATCCGCCACGATGCGGGTGAGAAAGCCGCGTTGCAGCATGTCGGCTGCGTTGTAGATGGCCGCTTCCAGCAGAATGGAGCGGGCACAGGTTTCGCCCAGTGTGCGGGCCAGCAAGGCCGCCTCACGTGGCGCCATGGGAAAGCCCAGCTTGCCAATTGGCGCGCCGTAACGGCTTGCTGCTGTGGCCAGGCGTATGTCGCAGCAACTGCTGATCTCTAAGCCTGCGCCCATGCAGTTGCCGTCGATGGCGGCAATCAGCGGGCAATCCAGCGCCAGCATGGCAGCCAGTGCACCCCAAACGGTTTCCTCGTGAAAGGCACGCAAAGCGTGCTGCTCAAAGCGAAAGGCCGGGTATTCGGCAATATCGCCTCCGGCGCAAAAGTGGCCATCGGCTCCTTCAATCAGCACGCAGCGCAGCGGATTGACCACCTGCGTCTGCGCTTGCAGATCGACAAAAACATCGCGCAATTGCAGCCACATGGCGCGTGACATGGCGTTGAATTTGCCGGCATGATGCAGCTGCACCCGCGCAGTGCGCACGGGTTGGGTGCTGCCGGCGGTGCTTGGCGATTCGGTGATTTGACAAATAACGCTAGGCATGGAGAGAGGCGCTATGGCACGTTGCCCGCAAGGCAAAGTTGCGGGCAACCAAGCTTCATTCAGTCTTGGTGGATGAAGAGGCTGCGGAAGAGCCTGCTGCGGGCGGGTGGGTGTGCGCCCACCACCACAAAGCCATGCCGGCCGCCATCATGGGCAGGCACAGCCATTGCCCCATGCTCAGCCCCAGGCCGAGCAGACCCAGAAAGTCATCGGGTTCGCGGAAGTATTCGACGATGAAGCGCAAGGCGCCATAGCCCATCAAAAAGGCGGCAGACACCTTGCCGCGGCTGGGCGCTTTGCGGGCGTAGAGCCACAAGATGATGAAGAGCAGCAAGCCTTCGAGCAGCACTTGATACAGTTGCGACGGGTGGCGCGGCAACATGCTGCCGCTTTGCGGAAAGGCCATGGCCCAAGGTAGGGAGGCATCTGCTTCGCGCCCCCACAGCTCGCCATTGATGAAATTGCCCAGGCGGCCAGTTGCCAATCCGGTAGGTACGCAAGGTGCGACAAAATCGGATACTTCCAGCCAGGGGCGCTGGCGCCTCCAGGCAAACCAGGTGAACATGCCCAGCACACCCAGCAGGCCGCCGTGAAAGCTCATGCCGCCTTCCCACACCTTGAAAATATCCAGCGGATGCGACAGATACCACTGCGGTTTGTAAAACAGCACATAGCCCAGCCGCCCGCCCAGAATCACGCCCAGAATGCCTGCTAGCAACAGGTCTTCCACATCGGTCGTGCGCCACAGGCCTTGTTCGACCTGCCGTGCATAGGGCTTTTGGCGCAGGCGCATACGCCCCAGCAGAACAAACAGAATGAAGGCGGCCAGATAGCTCAGGCCATACCAGTGAATGGCCAGCGGGCCGAGGCGAATGGCTACGGGGTCAAACTCGGGGTGAATCAACATGGGCTGTGCGCGTCTTTCTCAAAAAATCAACTCTTGCACGCCCGTGTCGGTGCCCAGTAGGCAGACATGGGCTTTTTGGTGGGCGAATACGCCAACGGTGACCATGCCCGGCCATTGGTTGATGGTGCTTTCAAACGCCAGCGGATCGGTGATGCGTAAGCCGTGTACATCCAGAATGTGCTGGCCGTTGTCGGTCAGCAGCGGTGTGCCATCGGCTTGCAGCCGCAGCTGCGCCTGGCCGCCCAGTTCGGCAAACTGGCGGGTGATGCGCGCGGCGGCCATGGGGATGATTTCAACCGGCAGGGGAAAGCGCCCCAGCACGTCCACGCGCTTGCTTTGATCGGCAATGCAGATGAAGCGGTGGCTTTGGGCGGCCACGATTTTTTCGCGCGTGAGTGCCGCGCCACCGCCCTTGATCATGTAGCCCTGGCCGTCGATCTCGTCGGCGCCGTCGATGTACACGGCCAGCGTTTCGACGGCATCGGCTTCCAGCACGGGAATGCCCAGCTTGCGCAAACGCTCGGTCGAGGCCAGCGAGCTGCTCACGGCACCGCGCAGGCTGCCTTTGATGGCTGCCAGCGCATCGATGAATTTATTGACGGTAGAGCCCGTGCCCACGCCGATGATGCTGTCTGGCGGCACATGGCGCAAAGCGGCTGTGGCCACCAAGGTTTTGAGTTCGTCTTGTGTCATGCCAAAAAACGGATTACTGAGCCTTATGAGCGGTAGTCGGCATTGATGCTGACATAGTCGTGGCTGAGGTCGCACGTCCAGACCGTATCGCTGGCCTGGCCGCGCCCTAGATGCACGCGTACGGTGATTTCGGCCTGTTGCATCACGCGCTGGCCGTCTTCTTCGCGGTAGCCGGGGTGGCGGCCGCCTTGGGTGACGACGTGGACATCATCTAGATACAGCTCGATTTTGGTTTGGTCCAGATCGGCAATGCCCGCATAACCTACCGCCGCCAGAATGCGCCCCAGATTCGGGTCGCTGGCGTAAAACGCCGTTTTGACCAAGGGCGAATGGGCAATGGCGTAAGCCGCCTGACGGCACTCCGCCTGCGTTTGGCCGCCATCCACCTGCACGGTGATGAATTTGGTGGCGCCTTCGCCATCGCGCACGATGGCCTGTGCCAGTTGTTGTGCCACCTGCAGCAAGGCGGCACGCAGAGCCTGTCCTGCCGGGCTGGCCAGATCGGTGATTTCGGCATGGGCCGCCTTGTTGCTGGCCATGACGACGAACGAGTCGTTGGTGGAGGTGTCGCCATCGATCGTGATGCGGTTGAACGAGGCATCGGCCAACTCTTGCGCCAGTTGGCGCATCAAGGCGGGTTGCACCTTGGCATCGGTTGCGATAAAGCCGAGCATGGTGGCCATATTGGGGCGAATCATGCCTGCGCCCTTGGAAATGCCGGTGATGCGCACGGGTGCGCCATCAATCATGGCGGTGGCGCTGCAAGCCTTGGGCACGGTGTCGGTGGTCATGATGCCTTCGGCCGCCTGCTGCCAATTGTCTGGCTTGGCGTTGGCAATGGCCGCGGGCAGCCTCGCTTCAATGCGGTCGATGGGCAGGGGCTCCATGATGACGCCGGTCGAAAACGGCAGCACCTGTTCGGGCGCAATGCCCAGCGCTGCTGCCAGCGCCTTGCAGGTGCGGTGCGTGTGCGCCAAGCCCTCATCGCCCGTGCCGGCATTGGCATTGCCGGTATTGATGACCAAGGCGCGGATGGCCGCAGCGGGCGCCGCCAGATGCGCACGGCATACCTGCACGGGCGCGGCGCAGAAACGGTTTTGCGTGAACACGGCGCCCACGCTGGCGCCTGCATCCAGCAGAAAAACGGTCAAATCCTTGCGGTTGGCTTTACGAATGCCCGCTTCGGTGACGCCGATGCGCACCCCTTCTATGGCAAGCAAGTCCTGGGCTTGGGGCGCGGACAGATGGACGGGCATGGCGGTTCTCCTGAAGCGGCAATGGCCGAGTGGCTGAATCTGAATGGTGGCGCAGCACAAGCGCGCGGGTTACAGGGAAGCGTGCGCCCGGGCTGCCGAGAGCCTGAGTCTTATTGCAGTTTGCCGTGGCAGTGCTTGAATTTTTCACCGCTGCCGCAAGGGCAAAGGTCGTTGCGGCTCACGCCCACGAAAATCGAGGGGTCAAGGGGCGTGCCATCTGCACCGGCCACGGTTTGCTCCACTTCGCCCGTTTCGGTGGGCGAGGTGTAGGTGATGTTGATGAAGCCATCAGCCTTTTCTTCAAACGCATTGGCGGCTTCGTCCAGTTGCTCGGGCGATTCGATGCGTACGTTCATGAGCGTGCGGGTCACGTCGTTTTTCACGGCATCCAGCATCTGGCCAAACAGCTCGAACGCTTCGCGCTTGTATTCTTCCTTGGGCTGGCGCTGGGCGTAGCTGCGCAGGTGAATGCCCTGGCGCAGATAGTCGAGCGCGCTCAAATGCTCGCGCCAGTGGGTGTCAAGGCTTTGCAGCAGCACGGCGCGTTCGAAATACAGGAAGTGCTCGGGATCGACCTGCTCCATCTTGGCGCGGAAGGCCGCGTTGGTTTCGTCCAGTACTTTTTGCAGCACGTCTTCTTCGGAGGTGTGCTCGTTGACTTCGAGCATGCCGCGCAGATTGACGGCTACGCTCCAATCGTCGGCCAGCACCTGCTCCAGACCAGACAGATTCCATTGTTCTTCCAGGCTGCCTGGCGGTACGTAGGCGTGTACCAGATCGGTGAAGCTGCTTTGGCGCATGCCATCAATCTGGTCTTGCAGACCGACAGAGTCCAGAATTTCGTTGCGTTGCTGGTAGATGACCTTGCGCTGCTCGTTGGCTACGTTGTCAAATTCCAGCAACTGCTTGCGGATGTCGAAGTTGCGCGCTTCCACCTTGCGTTGCGCGCCTTCGATGCTGCGGGTCACCATGCCTGCTTCGATGGCTTCGCCTTCTGGCATTTTGAGGCGATCCATCACGGCGCGCACGCGGTCGCCCGCAAAGATGCGCATCAGCTGGTCATCCAGGCTCAGGTAGAAGCGCGAAGAACCCGGGTCGCCCTGGCGGCCCGATCGGCCCCGCAGCTGGTTGTCGATGCGGCGGCTTTCGTGCCGTTCGGTCGCGATGATGCGCAAGCCGCCCAGCGCCTTGACTTTTTCGTGGTCAGCCTGCCAGTTAGTGCGCAGCTCCTCGATGCGTTTTTGTTTTTCGGCATCGTCCAGCGTGTCGTCGGTTTCAACGGCGGCGATCATTTTTTCGAGGTTGCCTCCCAGCACGATATCGGTACCGCGACCGGCCATATTGGTGGCGATGGTGATCATGCCGGAGCGCCCCGCTTGGGCCACGATGTCGGCCTCGCGCTCGTGCTGCTTGGCATTGAGCACCTGGTGCGGCAGCTTGGCCTGTTGCAGCAGGTGGGAAATGATTTCGGAGTTTTCGATCGAGGTGGTGCCTACCAGCACGGGCTGGCCGCGTTCGTGGCATTCGCGGATGTCGTCCAACGCGGCCTGGTATTTTTCAGGCGTGGTTTTGTACACGCGATCGAGCTGGTCTTTTCGCTGGCTGGGGCGGTTGGGTGGAATGACCACGGTTTCCAGCGCGTAGATTTCCTGAAACTCGTAGGCTTCGGTGTCGGCCGTGCCGGTCATGCCGGAGAGTTTTTTGTACAGGCGGAAATAGTTCTGGAAGGTGATGGTGGCCATCGTCTGGTTTTCGGCCTGGATGGGCACATTCTCCTTGGCCTCTACGGCCTGGTGCAGGCCGTCGCTCCAGCGGCGACCCGACATCAGGCGACCGGTAAATTCGTCCACAATGACGATTTCAGGGCCTTTTTCACCGTCTTGTACCACGTAGTGCTGGTCGCGGTGGTACAGATTGTGCGCCCGCAGAGCCGCATACAAATGGTGCATCAGCGCGATATTAGCGGGGTCGTACAGCGATGCGCCTTCGGGCAGCAAGCCCATGTTTTGCAGAATGGATTCGGCGTGCTCGTGTCCCTGCTCGGTCAGATAGACCTGCTGGGCTTTTTCGTCCACGGTAAAGTCGCCGGGTTTGATGACGCCTTCGCCGGTCACGGGGTTTTCCTCCCCTTCCTGGCGCGTGAGCATGGGCGCGACCTGGTTCATGGCCTCGTACAGATCGCTCTGGTCTTCGGACTGGCCGCTGATGATGAGCGGGGTACGCGCTTCGTCGATCAGAATGGAATCCACTTCATCGACGATGGCGTAGTTCAACGGGCGCTGCACGCGCTCGATCGAGTCGTACACCATGTTGTCGCGCAGGTAGTCGAAGCCGTATTCGTTGTTGGTGCCGTAAGTGATGTCGGCGTTGTAGGCGGCCTGTTTCTGCTCGCGGTTCATGCTGGGCAGGTTGACGCCGACGGTGAGCCCCAGAAAGTTGTACAGCCGGCCCATGGTTTGGGCATCGCGGTTGGCCAGATAGTCGTTGACGGTAACAACGTGTACCCCTTCGCCAGACAGGGCGTTGAGGTAAACCGCCAGCGTGGCTGTAAGCGTTTTGCCTTCGCCCGTGCGCATTTCGGCGATTTTGCCTTCGTGCAGCGCCTGGCCGCCAATCATTTGCACATCGAAATGTCGCATGTGCATGACACGCTTGCTGGCTTCGCGCACCAAGGCAAAGGCCTCAGGCAGCAGGCTGTCCAGCGTGGCGCCTTCGCTCAGGCGTTTGCGGAAAGCCTCGGTCTTGGCCGGAAAATCCGCATCGCTTAATTGCTCAAACTCTTTTTCCAGACTGTTGATGCGGGCAACAGTCTTGCGATAACGCGACAGCAAACGGTCGTTACGGCTACCAAAGATTTTTGTCAGAAATGAGGCCATGCATTTTCCGCCTGTTGCAAGGGCTGGGCGCTTGCGCCAGATACGGTCCGATAGAAAAACAAAAAAGAAGCTGAAGCGCGCATGCGAAATGACTCCGCAAGCGAAACAGCACATTCTACCTGTTGCAGCTTTACCAGTAGGGCAAATGTGTGAGGGGATGAAGGCAGCAATTGTTTACCAAATATGCAATAACGGTATTAATTAACAGAGAGCTTGGGTTACGAGGGGAGAGCAGGTTCCAGGCAAATTTGCCGGGCTCGCGCATAATGGTTGGCATGCAACGTCGCCACCATCCTGTTTCTCTGGAACAAGCCGCTGAAGAAGCGCCTGTGCTCAGCCAGCTGATGCAACAAACACGGCTGTCGCAACAGTGCGCGCAAACTATTTCCGAGCTGGTGCCCCCGCCATTGCGGTCGCATCTGGCTTACGGGCAGATCGATCAAGGCGAATGGTGCGTGCTGGTGCAAAGCCATGCTGCAGCGGCCAAAGTGCGGCAACTGCTGCCTTTGTGGCTTGAGCGCTTGCAACAGCAGGGGCTGGATGTACAGCGTATCCGCTTGCGTCTGCAAGGTGCACCCACGCCGCATTACCGCTGATGTTCGGGGTTCTCCCGCTTTTATTCCTCTGTATCAGGATTGGGCGTTGCCTGAGCGGGCGTTAACGTTTGACTCGGTTGGTGCTGCCAGTAACGGCGGTTTTGCTCGCGCTCGCACAGCACGGTGTTGGTTTCAGAACGCCACCACGCCGCGCCGCAGCTATCGCTGGATTGGACGGCAATTTGGCGCGCCTGCAAGCGTTGCAGCACCGTGGGGTGTGGGTGCCGGTAGCGATTGAGGTAGCCGTGCTGAATCACCGCCCACTGTGGCTGCACGGCATCCAGCCAGGCAGCGCTGGTCGATGTGTTGCTGCCGTGGTGCCCCACCAGCAGAATGTCGGCTTGCAGCGAAGCGGGTTCTGCCATCTGCCGCTGGATGATGGCTTGCTCTTGCGCGGTGCCAGCGTCTCCTGTCAGCAAGGCGCTGCGCTGGCCGTTGCTGATGTGCAGCACGCAACTCATGGCGTTGGTGGATAGCCTGGGGTTGTCCAGCTCGTGTTCGGACGGGTGCAGCACGGAAAACACCACGCCATCCCACTGCCAGACCTGCCCGGCGGCGCAGGGCATGATGGGGCGCATCTGCTGCAAAGGGTGATCGGTCTGGATGGAGCCCAGCACCTGCATCTGTGGTCGCTCAGTCAGCAGGCTGGTTGCGCCGCCTACGTGATCGCTGTCCTGGTGGCTCAGCAGCAGCCAATCGGGGTGTTCGTGCAAAGCGTTCAGCAATGGTACCAGCACGCGCTCGCCGGCATCGCTGCTGGCGCTGTATTGCGGCCCGGCATCAAACAGCAGGCTGTGCGTGCTGGTGCGCACCAAAACGGCGCTGCCTTGCCCCACATCGGCCACCAACAGATCGAAATGCCCGTGGGGCGGGCGCGGCGCTTGCCACAGCAGCACGGGCAACAGAGCCAAAGCGGCACCCCAGCGCCAAGCCCAAGGCAGGCGCAGCAATAGCAGCAAGCCGCCCACCAAG
>JAGOGU010000102.1 GCA_017996515.1 Allobrachymonas sp. | reverse complement strand
AAAAGCACCGGGCAAAACCGGTGCTTTTTGAATTTTGGTAGGCGCGATTGGACTCGAACCAACGACCCCCACCATGTCAAGGTGGTGCTCTAACCAGCTGAGCTACGCGCCTGAAAACCTAAGCGGCAGAGTATAGCAGAGAAAAGCAGACAAACAGGCAGTACCCCCGTGCTTTTCATGGCGTATGGGCGATATGCCGTGTTGCGGCCACTTCGGCGGCACGACCACTATGAGACCATCGCCATGTCATGTCGATCACAATATGGCGATGGCAGGCGGTCGTTGGTGCGCTGTCGATGTTCAATGCCGTCTGCGCGCAAAGACGATGCCCTCTATTTTGCACAGCTCGGCCAGCGTTTGCCGCAGACGATTGGTGTTGGCCACTTGCACGGTCAGCGTCATGTGGCTGACACCTTTGCCCGGCTCTGTTTGCATGCCAATAACCGGCATTTTGTCACGTGCGAACAGTTCGGTGATGTCGCGCAGCAGGCCCGGCCGATTGGTGGTTTGCAACAGCAGGTCCACCGGGTAGCCGGCCCCGTCTGCGGTGGATGCAGCATCTGCGCTCCATTGCACGTCGATGCTGCGCTCGGGCGTGTCGCGCACCATATTGCGGTAGTTCACACAGTCGAGCCGGTGCACGCTCACGCCTTTGCCACGGGTCACAAAGCCGCCGATGGGGTCTGGCGGTGCGGGTTTGCAGCATTTGCCCAGTTGCGTCATGAGTGACCCCATGCCCACCACCAGCACACCGCCTTTGCCCGCGAATTTGGCCTGCGCCTTGCCCTGTAATTGCGCCTGCTTTTGCAGCACGATTTCATCGTCGCTGGGCGGTGGCTCTTGCGGTTTGAGAACGGATTCGATGTTGCGCAGCGAAAATTCGTCTTTGCCGACCACTTCGAACAAGGCATCTGCATTTGAAAAGCCCAGCTGCCCCGCCAGATCATCGAGCTTGAGCGCCGTTTTGCCTTCGCGTTGCAGAAGTTTTTCAACGGCTTCACGACCACGTGCAATGGCGTCTTGCTGAGCCAGCGCGTTGAACCAGGCACGCACTTTGGCGCGGGCGCGGTTGCTGGCCAGATAGCCTTGTTCGGTATTGAGCCAGTCGCGCGAAGGGCCGCCTTCTTTCGCGGCAGTGACTTCTACCGTTTGCCCATTTTGCAAAGGCGTGTTGAGCGGCACCATCACCCCATCCACCCGCGCCCCCCGGCAGCGATGCCCCAGCGTGGTGTGCACCGAGTAGGCAAAGTCCACCGGTGTTGCTCCCTGGGGCAGTTCCACAATGGCGGCGTCGGGTGTCAGCACATAGATGCGGTCTTGCAGCAGGCTGCCGCTTGCTGTTGCGGAGGGTGTGCTGGATTGCCCATTTGGTGGTTGCTCGTCGCCGCTCAGGTCGCGCTCCCACGCAAGCAATTGGCGCAGCACGGCGATTTTGTTTTCGTACGCGCTGCTGGCATTGTGCCCGGCATAGCCTTTGGCGCCCGCCTCTTTGTATGCCCAGTGGGCGGCCACGCCGGTTTCGGCATGGTCGTGCATGGCCTGGGTGCGGATCTGGATTTCGATCGGGCGCAAGCTGCCATCTGCCTGCGGTTGCTGCACCACGGTGTGCAAAGACTGGTAACCATTGGCCTTGGGGCGAGCGATGTAGTCGTCAAACTCGCTGCTCACCGGCTCATACCGGCTGTGCACCCACGAAAGCGCCGCGTAGCATTCTTTCACGTCTTGCACAATCACGCGCAAGGCCATCACATCGTAGATGTGCGCAAAGTCCAGCGACTTGCCACGCATTTTTTTGACGATGCTGTAGATGTGTTTGGGTCGCGCCTTGACCGATGCCTGTATGCCCTGCTCGGCCAGCCCCTGTTGCACGCTTTGGCGCAGTTGCTCGGCCCGCCGTTCGCGCTGATCGCGTTTTTCGTCCAGCCAGTGCGCCACTTGGCGATAGGTGGCCGGCTCCAGAAAGCGAAAGGCCAGGTCTTCCAGCTCCCACTTGATTTGCCAGATGCCCAGGCGGTTGGCCAAAGGCGCCAGCACGTGCAGTGATTCGTAAGCCAGCTCTTGCGGGGCGGGCTTGCGTGCAGCCGCCAGATAGCGCAGGGTTTGCAGGCGCGATGCCAGCCGCAGCAGGATCACGCGCAAATCGCGCGAAAACGCCAGCAGCATTTTGCGCACCACCTCGATCTGGTTGGCCTGCCCCACGCCCGCCCGTTGCAGGCGCTGGTTGCGTTGCAAATGCATCAGGCGCATCGACTCCAACGCTAGATCGGCAAACTCTTTGCCAAACACCTGCTCGATCAACTCTTGCGGGCGGTTGAGGTGCTCGGCCGCGTACACCAGATAGGCCGCAGCCTGCAAATTGGGCGCGCTGCCGATATAGGCCAGTATGCGCGCCACCCCTTCGGCGTGCGCAAAGGTGTTTTCTCCACTGGGCAAGGTCATGCTGGCCAGCAAAGGCTGCACAAAGGCACGCGCATGCGCCAGCACATCGGGCTGGTCTGGCAGGGTGTCGGCCGTGGCTCGCAGGATGCTGGCCACGCTCTCATCGGGACGAGGGGGCGTATCCAAGGGTTGCATGGGGTGCATTATGGGCCAGCCGCACGTCTTGGCCTGTGGATTGGCCTGCGCGGGCAGGGATATTTTTCATGGGCGAGCACGCTTATCCATCACGCCTATTAGCCGGCCGGTCAGGCAATCAGATACGGATGGTGCGCCGAGCAAACCATCAAGGTGAAAGGCACTCCCATTTTTTCGCGATTCCGATACACTGGGCGGCGATGAAGAAAATTCTTGATGCCTTGTGGCGAGCCATTGCCTATTGCGTGCATCCGTCTGTCATTTTGCTGTCGCTGACGCCGTTGGTTACGCTGATTGTTGCCGTGTTTGCCTTTGCCTATTGGGGCTGGCAACCTGCCGTAGCGGGTATGGCCAGCTGGCTGCAAGGCGGCATGCTGGAAGCTGCGGTACTGCGCGCCCTGAACTGGGTGGGCGGGGCGGAATACCTGCGCTTTTTGCCTCATCTGTTGGTGCTGTTTCTGGCTATTCCCACCATCGTGATCGGCTGCCTGCTGATTGTGACCTGGCTCAGCACCCCTGCCCTGGTCCGTATGCTGGCGCAGCGGCGTTTTCCAACTCTGGCGCAAAAACGCGGCGGTACCCTGCTGGCCAGCGCCTTTTGGTCTATGGGCTATACCGCGCTGGCGCTGGGCATCATGCTGGCGAGCCTGCCGCTGTGGCTGTTACCGCCTTTGGCGCTGCTGATACCGCCGCTGATCTGGGGCTGGTTGGTTGCCAAGTTGCTGCCTTACGACGTACTGGCCGAGCACGCCAGCCGGGATGAACGCATCACCCTGCTCAAACGCTACCGGCTGGAATTGCTGACCATGGGCATCATCACCGGCCTGCTGGGGTCGGCGCCCAGCCTGCTGTTTGCATCGCTGGCCTGGGTCATCGGGCTGTTTTTCATTCTGGCGCCGATCGCCATTTGGCTCTATACCCTGGTCTTTATCTTTTCCACGCTCTGGTTTGGTCACTTCTGCCTGCGGGCGCTGGAACTGCTGCGCGAAGAAAATCAGGTGCTGGATGCCGAAATCATCACCCGCCCTGCACCTGAATCGCACACTCCCATGGCGCAGTCGCCACTGACGTTGCCAAACTCCACCACCTCCCATGACGATGAGCACTGAACGCATTTTTCACCCTGATGCGCCGCAAGGCATTCAGCCGCCCGCGGTGCATACCCATCTGCCCCGCTTCGGCCTGATCGTGGTCGGCGACGAAATTCTTTCTGGCCGCCGCCAGGACAGCCATGTGCCCAAAATGATCGAACTGCTGGGCGAGCGCGGCTTGGCGCTGTCGTATGTGCACATGCTGGGCGACAACCGCACGCAACTCACCCAGCTGCTTCGACAGGTATTGGCCAGCGGCGATGTGGTGATGTGCTGCGGCGGCATTGGTGCCACGCCAGACGACCACACGCGCCAGGCGGCAGCAGCCGCAGCGGGGGTAACGTTGGCGCTGCACCCCGTGGCACGCGATTTGATTGAGCAGCGCATGCAGGCCATGGCCGCTGAAAAAGGCGAAGCCTTTGATGCCACACGTGCCGACAATGTGCAGCGCCTGCAAATGGCCATGTTGCCCGCCACGGCCGAAATCATTCCCAACCCGTTCAACCAGATTGCGGGGTTTTCGGTCGGGCATGCGCATTTTTTTCCGGGGTTTCCGGTCATGGCGCATCCGATGATCGCTTGGGTGCTCGACCACTTTTACGCACAGTGGCAACGCACGCGCGATTGGGTCGAGCATGCCTTGATTCTGCCCAATGCGTCCGAAGCTGTGCTTACGCCTTTGATGGAAAGCCTTGAGCAACGCTGGCCAGACATCAAGATTTTCAGCCTGCCCAGCGTGCATCACCCCGTGCACGGCCCGCATATCGAGCTGGGCGTAAAAGGCCCACAAACAGCCGTCGAGCAAGCCTTTGCACATCTGCAAAAAACGCTCAATGATATGCAGCAACGCTTTGTCGTGGCAAAAAACAGCATGGGCAACAATCCATATTTTCGCGACAGTTCGCGCTCACCTTAAAAACGGGTTCCCTTCTAAGGCGCTGAGCAGTGCAGCATTTTTTGGATACAAGCATGATGATGTTTGAGCGAAAGCGAGTTGCATCATGCGCCAAAAAATGAGGGGGCGCTTGTGTATCACTGCTACGAGTGGAGTTTCAAGCATTTTTTGTCTCAGGCAAGGCGTGTTTTGCAAGTCATAGCGAGACTATGACTCAAAAACACAACGCAGTATGAGGCAAAAAGGCGCAGTAAAAAACACCGTATGCAGTGGTATACAAGTGCCTCGCTCTGCGAAGGCAGTTCACAGGTGTGAACCGCCGCAGAGGGTCGCCTTTCTTTGCTTACTTTCTTTGGCGAAGCAAAGAAAGTAAGGTAAAAACAAAACAAGTATTTCCCCTTCCCATGCCTAACACCCCCAATAACAACCCAAACAACGCCGAAAACGAAAACGGCCAAGGCAGCTTTGTGCACTTTGACGGCTCACCCTTTCAGCTTTTTCAGCCCTATCCGCCTGCGGGCGATCAGCCAACGGCCATTGCGCAGTTGGTCGAAGGCATTGAAAACGGCGAGGTTTACCAAACCCTGCTGGGCGTAACCGGCTCGGGCAAAACCTTCACCATGGCCAATGTCATTGCCCGCCTGGGCAGGCCAGCCATCATCTTTGCACCCAACAAAACGCTGGCGGCGCAGCTGTATAGCGAGTTTCGCGAGTTTTTCCCGAAAAATGCGGTGGAGTATTTCGTCAGCTACTACGACTACTACCAGCCCGAAGCCTATGTGCCGCAGCGCGACCTGTTCATCGAAAAAGACAGCGCCATCAACGAGCACATCGAGCAGATGCGCTTAAGCTGCACCAAAAGCCTGCTGGAGCGGCGTGATGTGGTCATCGTTGCCACCGTCAGCGCCATCTACGGCATTGGCAAGCCCGAGAGTTACCACAAGATGATCATGACGCTGCGCGAAGGCGACCAGTACAGCCAGCGCGACATCATCCAGCAACTGGTGCGCATGCAATACCAGCGCAACGAGCAGGAGT
>JAGOGU010000103.1 GCA_017996515.1 Allobrachymonas sp. | reverse complement strand
CCAACGCCATCCGATAACGTCTATCGGGTGGCGTTTTTCTTTGGAAAAACAGCAAGTTATCCTCTAATATTGTCCAACGCAATCCAGAACCAGTTAGCCGGTTAACGGTAGGTTTCAGTTGCCGGGGTGCATGCATTTACGCGCAAAACAGTTAGAAAAGTGGATTGGGCCCTTTAGGTGCAACGCCATTATGTGCGACACATTACGTCGTACCAATCCAGACAATGGCTCCTGCAAACAAGAGGAGTCATCATGGCAAAACATCGCACCCGCAACGCCGACCATGCCATCCACATTGATCCGATTATTCGCCTTTGGCTGTTGCGCATTTTGGTGCCGCTGGGTGGTCAACGCGAGTTTGTGCACAATCATGGATTCAGCGACGACACCGTAGCAGAAGCGATCGGTTTGGGGCATTGGATTGATCCCTCGCCCAATGATTTTGACCCGAAGGCCGTCCGCACTGAACTGCGGCAATTGCATCAGCGTGCTGAAAAGCAGCTCAGCCAAAGCACATTACCTGCCAGTTTGCGGCAAAACATCAGCCAGTTGTCAGAGCTTGTGGGTTTGAGCTCGACAGACTGCCGTGTACTGGAGTTTGCCGTATCGATTCAGAACGAGCGGCTGCTGGATGATGCGGCCGACTGGCTGGGTCAGCTTTCATCGACCAAGGTTTTCCATACTCTTTCCACCTTGTTGGATCTGCCAGAGCCCAATATCCGTGCGTCACTAGGTTCGCAAGGCATTTTGGCGCGCTCAGGGCTGGTTTCTATCGATCACAGCGGCAGCAGCTTTTTGCGCTGCAAATTGAATTTGTTATCGGATGCCTTTGCCGATCAAATGGCTACCGCAGAAACTAATCCGGTGAGTCTATTGCGAGGCACCGTAGCGATTGCACCGCCTGCGCAACTGAGCCTGTCTGATTACCACCATGTTCAGGCAACATTGGACATTCTGCTGCCCTATCTTCGTCATGCAACGGCAACGGGGCAGCGCGGCGTCAATATTTTTGTGCATGGCGTACCGGGAACCGGAAAGAGCCAGTTGACCCGCGTGTTGGCAAAAGAGTTGGGTTACGAGTTGTTCGAAGTTGCCAGCGAAGACTCGGAAGGCGACCCGGTCAACGGCGAGCGCCGCTTGCGCGCCCTTCGCGCGGTGCAGAGCTTTTTTGCTCAGCGCCAGGCGCTGGTGGTGTTTGACGAGACGGAAGATGTCTTCAACGATGGAGATATTTTGGGCGGACACAAAAGCACAGCGCAGGTGCGCAAGGCCTGGGTGAATCGCATGTTGGAAGAAAACCCGGTGCCAACACTGTGGTTGTCCAACTCCATCCATAGCCTGGATCCCGCCTTCATCCGCCGCTTTGATGTGGTGTTTGAGCTGCCCATTCCACCCAAAAAACAGCGCGAGCAGATTTTGCAAGCCAGCTGCGGCGACTTGATGGATGCCAGCAGTATTGCGCGCATTGCAGAAGTAGAAACCTTGGCGCCAGCGGTGGTCACCAAAGCCAGCTCCGTCATTCGCTTCATTCGCAACGAACTTGGCACAAGCAACGTGGCAACGGCTTTTGAGCGATTGATCTCCAACACGCTGGAAGCACAAGGTCATCGCCCATTGCTGCAAAACGACCCGAACCGTTTGCCCGATATTTATGACCCAGCCTTTATCCACGCCGATGCAGATTTGACTGCCGTGGCCGCGGGGCTGGCAGCTTCCCGATCTGGGCGAATTTGCCTTTACGGCCCGCCTGGCACCGGCAAAACGGCTTATGGGCGCTGGCTGGCAGAGCAGATGGGCGCGCCTCTGCTTGTCAAGCGCGCTTCGGATCTGATGTCCCCTTACGTGGGCGAGAACGAACGCAACATCGCCCGTGCTTTTCGCGAAGCGCAGTCTGAGGGTGCCGTGCTGTTGATCGACGAAGTGGACAGCTTCCTGCAAGACCGCCGAGAGGCCCAGCGCGGTTGGGAAGTGAGCCTGGTCAATGAAATGCTGACACAAATGGAATCGTTCCCGGGCGTGTTCATTGCCTCTACCAATTTGATGGATGGGCTTGATCAAGCTGCGCTACGCCGTTTCGATCTGAAAGTGAAATTCGGTTTTTTGCGCCCCGAGCAAGCGCAGGAACTTTTGCGCCGCCACTGTGCACAACTGAACCTTGCCATCCCGCAACCTGATCTGCTGTCTCGGCTCAAGCGCCTTGACCGGCTCACACCGGGCGACTTTGCCGCCGCCATGCGGCAGCACCGTTTCCGCCCCATTGAATCGACAACAGCACTCGTTGCCGCGCTTGAGGCCGAATGCGCCGTGAAAGAAGGCGCACGGCCTACCGTAGGCTTTTTGTGATTGTTACATCATGCGACAATCTTCCGCAACAAGAGGAGAGCGGTAACCGTG
Source organism: Allobrachymonas sp. (assembly GCA_017996515.1). Lineage (GTDB taxonomy): Bacteria > Pseudomonadota > Gammaproteobacteria > Burkholderiales > Burkholderiaceae_C > Brachymonas. The sequence continues at coordinate 3,204 of JAGOGU010000103.1, read as the reverse complement.
CGTACGATCTCAAAATCCAAGCTGATCGCCTTCCGGCAGTGCCCCAAGCGGCTGTGGCTGGAAGTGCATCGCCCTGCCCTGCGCGAAGATTCACAGGCCACGCAGGCGAGTTTCATGGTCGGCTACAAAGTCGGTGATATTGCCCAACGCATTTACGACCCCGAAGGCAAAGGGATACTGATTGACCCACAAGCCAAAGGCTTTGATGCGGCCTTTGCCCATACGCAAAACCTGCTGCAATCGGCACAGGCACAGCCTATATTTGAAGCGGGTTTTCGTGCCAAGGGCGCACTCGCCTTTGCCGATGTCATGCTGCCTGTTGAACAAGGCGGCAAGCGCGCCTGGCGCATGGTTGAAGTCAAATCCTCCACATCGGTCAAAGACTACCACCGCGACGATGCGGCTGTACAAACCTTTCTGGCACGAGCCTGCGGCGTGCCCCTTTCTGGCATTGCACTGGCGCACATTAACAGCGCGTGGGTGTACCCCGGCGCTGAAGATTACAGCGGGCTGTTGCTCGAAAATGATTTGACAGACGAAGCCATGCCGCGAAGCAGCGAAGTGCAAGACTGGATTGCCAAGGCACAACAAACCATCGCCCAAGAAAAAGAGCCGCCAATTCGCACGGGCACACAATGCAGCACGCCTTATGACTGCGGGTTTTACGCCTACTGCCAAAGCCAAGAACCACAAGCAGAGCACCCCATTGAATGGCTACCCGGGCGGCTGCGCAAAGAGCTGGCAACGCATATCGACACCCACCACATCACAGAGCTGCATGATGCGCCCGACGACATGCTCAGCGAACGGCAACAGCGCGTCAAAGCCGCCACGCTTTCTGGCCAAACCTATTTCGACCGGCAAGCGGCAATTCAGGCCTTGCGCAGCCACAAACTGCCCGCCTACTTCATGGACTTTGAAACCATCCAGTTCGCCGTACCCATTTGGAAAGGAACAAGGCCCTACCAGCAAATTCCCTTTCAGTTCAGCGTTCACCGCCTTGCACGCACGGGCAAACTTCAGCAACAGGCTTTTCTGGATCTTTCAGGGGCAGACCCCTCTCGGGCATTTGCCCAAGCCTTGATTGCCGCCTGCGGCGAGCGTGGCCCCATCTTTGTTTACAACGCCGGCTTTGAAACTGCCCGTATCCGCGAACTGGCCGAACGCTTCCCGCGCCTGGCCCAACCACTCTTGGCCTTGAATGCGCGCGTGGTCGATCTGCTGCCCATCGCGCGCGACCACTACTACCACCCGAGCCAACAAGGAAGCTGGAGCATCAAGGCCGTATTGCCCGCGCTCTGCCCAGACCTGCGCTACGACGCGCTTGAAGGCATCCAACATGGCGGCATGGCTATGGACGCCTTTTTAAAAGCACTTTCACCACAAACCAGCCAGGCACGCAAGCGCGAAATCGAACAGCAATTGCTGGCGTATTGCGCACTCGACACCTATGCCATGGTTCGCATGTGGGCTATCTTTTCTGGCTCTGCATGGAAGCTTTAACATGGCCAAACGCTCTGACACCCTCGAAACCGTATTGCTCGCCATCGAGCTGCTGCGTCGCATCCCGCGTGGCCGCAAAGTCACGGCCAGCGAGTTGCACCGGCAACTCAAAGACGCAGGCTTTGACCGCGATCTGCGCACCGTTCAGCGGCAACTCGAAATGCTCAGCGAACATTTCGAGATCGAACGCGATGACAGCAGCAAACCCTACGGCTACCGCTGGCTGGAGCGCGCTCAGGCGCTGGCCGTGCCCAACCTCACCCATCAAGAGTCGCTGCTACTCCAGCTGGCCGAAGAACACTTAAAAAACCTTCTGCCCGCGCGCTTGATGACCTCGCTGGAAGGCTTCTTTGTGCAAGCGCGGCGCAACCTCGGTCCCGGCAGCAGCGCCCGCCTCGAGCGCGAATGGCCCCACAAGATCCGCGTGGTCGCCACCAGCCAGCCCCTGCTACCGCCCAAAATCGCACCGGGCGTTTTCGAGGCCGTTAGCGAAGCCTTGTACAGCAACCGCTGGCTAACGCTCGACTACCGCAACGCCAGCGGCAAGCGCAACCAGGTGGACATCATGCCCTTGGGCCTCGTCCAACAAGGCCCACGCCTCTACCTCGTGGGCCGCTACCGCGGCTACGACAACGAAAGAAATCTGGCGCTGCACCGCATCTTGTCGGCAGACATCTCCACGCTCACCTTTGAGCGCCCCCACAACTTCGACCTGAAAAAACACGACGACGATGGCCGCTTCGGCTTTGGCGAAGGGGAAAAAATCCACCTGTGCTTTCGCATCGATCGCCACGCCGGGCTGCATCTGCTCGAATCGCCCCTCTCACACGACCAGCAAGTGCGGGAACTGGACGACGACACGCTCGAAATCACCGCCACCGTTGTGAACAGCGCCATGCTCGAATGGTGGCTGCGCGGGTTTGGCGATGCGGTATCCCACGTGCAACGGCGCCCAATCGCTGATACTCCGCCAGCAACAACTTGACCGCCAACGCCCAGACCACTTTGGCATAGCCATCATCCGAATCCGTTTTCACCCTCTTATTTTCTACGCCATCAAACAAGCAACCATGAATGACTTTAAATCGCAATATGCCCTATGGGATAAGTTTCTTGAAACTTGGCCAAGAGAACGCCTCGCCAATATGAAGCTTGACGAATACAGCAAGTCTGGCTCAATCGATAGTTTTACTTATTGGATGGAAAGCGGCTTGGACAAAATGGGGAGCATCTGGGGTGGGTCGGCATTCAAATTCGGCGTGTTTTCACGCAAAAACCATGCCGACAAAGAGTCTGATTCCCAACGCTCCTATTCAGAAACACACGGCTGGTATTCATCGCTGGGGGAAACCGCAGACGCCGCTTTTGAAAAAGTGCGTGACTCTGTCAAGCAAATAGCCAATTGGGCAACCGAAGGCAATCTTGATGCCATAGACTCTTTCACCGATTTGGGAGAAGTATTCAAATGGAAAATTGCTTTTCATTACCAAAACCGCCAATCACCAACCATCGTCAATATCTTCAAACACGCACCGTTGGCTGTGTACGTTGGCATCCCATCCCAAAGCATGGCAGGGCTGCAAAAAGCTGCCTTGGCCAAAAAGCCCGCTAATTTGGACATTCTGGAATTCGGGCACCAGATATGGGAAGCATGGTGCAAAAAGAACTTGGAAATCTGGAAGCTTTCACATGGCAATCAAC
>JAGOGU010000101.1 GCA_017996515.1 Allobrachymonas sp. | reverse complement strand
GCGCAAGGCCACGAAACAGATATGCCGTCACAACTTGGTCAGAACGAGCAGGCCAATCTGGCGCCGCCCTCCGATACTTCCTGCGTTTCTAGCGCGTGTGCAAAGGGAGCAGGGCAGGCCGCGCCACATGGCATGGCGGCCTGGTTGGCCGAACGCCTGCCTTCGGTGGTGCGGTTGTATCGGCGGCATATGTGCGAGCATTTTGTGCCCAAGAATCTCAATATCTGGTATGTATTTGGTGCGCTGGCCTTGCTGGTATTGGGCATGCAATTGCTGACGGGGCTGGTATTGGCCATGCATTACAAAGCGGATGCTGCACGGGCTTTTGCCTCGGTGGAAGGCATCATGCGCCATGTGCGCGGTGGGGCGGTGATTCGCTATGTGCATTCCACCGGGGCATCGGCCATTTTTGTGTTGTTGTATCTGCATATGGCGCGTGGTTTGCTTTATGGCAGCTACCGCAAGCCGCGTGAGTTGGTATGGCTGATCGGCTGCGCCTTGTTCGTGCTGGTCATGGCCGAAGCTTTTGTGGGCTACGTCCTTCCGTGGGGGCAAATGTCGTATTGGGCGGCACAGGTCATCATCCATCTGCTGGCAAGCATTCCTGTTATCGGAGTCGATTTGGCAGAACTGCTGCGGGGCGGAAATACGCTAGGCGATGCTACTTTGAGCCGTTTTTTTGTGCTGCATGTGGTGCTTATCCCGTTGCTGCTATTGGGATTTGTGCTGCTGCATATTCTGGCGTTGCACGATGCGGGGTCTTCCAATCCCGATGGCATTGATCTGGAGCAAGGGCCGCGCGGCAACCGCTGGTCGGCTACGGCGCCGGCGGATACGGTACCGTTTCACCCGTATTACACCGTGCGCGATGTGTGGGCGGCGGGGGTTTTCTTGACGATTTTCTTTGCCATTGTCTTTTTTGCGCCGGAAATGGGTGGCTACTTTCTGGAGCCGGCCAATTTTGCACCAGCCAATCCCTTGCTGACGCCGCAGCATATCGCGCCCATGTGGTATTTCAGGCCGTTTTATGGCATGTTGCGCAGCATGACTGCTGACATGACCACTGCGCTGGCGCTGGGCATGCTGGTATTGGCTGTGTATTTGTTTTTCTGCCGCAAACGGCAGGGGCGCACAGGCGGCTGGTTGTGGCTACTGGCGGCCATCGTGTGTGCCTTGCTGTTGGGTCTGGTGCCGGGTTTGCTGGAGTGGGGCGGAGCATCGGCACCCACTTTGCACAAATGGGAGCAATTGGCGCGGTGGCCGCAGGGCGTACCTGTTTTGGGGCGTTTGTGGTGGTTGCTGTGCATGGGCATTGATGCCAGCTTTTGGGGCCTGGCGGCCATGGCCGCATCCATACTGGTGCTGTGTGCATTGCCGTGGTTGGATCGCAGCCCCGTTGCCTCGATTCGCTATCGCCCCACTTGGCATCGTTGGTTATACAGCCTGTTTGCCGTTGTGTTCGTCTTTTTGGGGCTGGTAGGGGGCTGGCCTGCGCAGGGGTTGGTGATTGTTTCGGGGCAAATAGCAACGGTCTTGTATTTTGCGTTTTTTCTGCTCATGCCGTGGTGGAGCCGCAAAGGCGCTTTTCGCTCCGTGCCCAAGCGTTTGCGCTATCGCGCCCAAGCAGACCGCGCAAACCACGCGGTTCCCAAGGAGCCAATCGCATCATGAGGCACAAAAACTGGAAAAAATGGCTGCTGATTCGCGCCTACATCGTGCTGTGTGTTGGGGCAGGGCATGCCTTTATTCCTTCTGCTCATGCAAGTGGGTTGCAGCACGATGCCGCCGCATCAGCAACCATGGTGAGCAGCCAATTACCCCCACAATTACAGCCGCAGTCACAACCGGAGTCACAGCCGAAATTACAGTCGCAATTACAGCCATTGGTGCGCGCACCGATCGACAGCGGCGACTTGGCTTCTTTGCAAAACGGTGCGCGGCATTATTTGCAGTCCTGCATCGCTTGCCACTCCGCTTCCCATGTTTCGTATGCACGCCTGCAAGATATCGGCATCACGCCAGAAGATCTGCGCGCCTGGCTGCCTGACAATCCGCCGCAAGCAAGGGCGGCCTTGCTGTCGCCCCTGGATGTGCAGCAGGGGGCGGAGTGGTTTGGCATTGCACCGCCTGATTTGAGCCTGATTACGCGCGCTCGCGCCACGAACGAGTACAGCGGCTCAGACTATGTTTACAGTTATTTGCGCGGTTTTTACCGCGATCCGACAACGCGCACGGGCTGGAACAACACCGTGGCGCCAGGCACGCTCATGCCGCATGTGCTGTCGGCACTGCAAATGGATGCAAGCGATACGCCGCCAAACGAGGGCCAAGCGCAAAACCCAAAAGACGGCCAATTGTCGCCAGCAGAGTATGACAAGGCGCTGGCGGATATCACCCATTTCATGCAGTGGATGGCAGAGCCTGGGCGGCAAGCCCGCAAGAAAACCGCTGGCTGGGTGTGCCTGTTTCTGGTTGCTTTTTCTTTTGCCGCCTGGCGCTTGCATGCCAGTTACTGGAAAGATGTGGAATGAAGGCCTTGCATGCGTTGTGATGGCGAGGGCGGGTAAGTAACAGCCATCCACAACATCCGGCATGGCGGAACTCGCAAAAAAATCATATAAAACAATTTGTTATTGCGCTTATTTTGACCAAGCATCTTGAATTTCAAAAAATTCATTGAAATTCAAGATACTGCAATCTATACATGAAGTAGTTCATCTAAAGTAATTTATTAAAATAATTTGTTTTCCGATTGATTTTATTGAAATTTATGGAGGATTGAATTGATTGGCTTTGAGTGCTTGGGTAGCGGGGCTTGACACATGGTGGATAATAAAACAAGCGCTTTAATTGCTTGATTCATTTCCTGGAGAAGAAAAAATGATGGTTCTTTACTCGGGCACAACGTGCCCTTATTCGCATCGTTGCCGCTTCGTGCTGTTCGAAAAGGGCATGGACTTTGAAATCCGTGATGTGGATCTTTACAACAAGCCTGAAGACATCAGCGTGATGAACCCTTACGGCCAGGTGCCCATTCTGGTCGAGCGCGATCTGATCCTGTACGAATCCAACATCATCAACGAATACATCGACGAGCGTTTTCCACATCCTCAGCTGATGCCGAGCGATCCCGTGGATCGTGCCCGTGTGCGCCTGTTCTTGCTGAACTTTGAAAAAGAGCTGTTTACCCACGTTTCCGTTCTGGAAAACCGTGTGGCGCGCAGCAACGAAAAAACGCTGGAAAAGGCGCGCAGCCAGATTCGCGACCGCCTGACGCAGCTTGCCCCTGTGTTTTTGAAAAACAAATTCATGCTGGGCGAAAACTTTTCGATGCTGGACGTGGCTATTGCCCCTCTGCTGTGGCGACTGGACTATTACGGCATCGAACTCAGCAAAAACGCTGCGCCTTTGCTCAAGTACGCTGAGCGCATCTTCTCGCGCCCAGCCTATATCGAGGCACTGACGCCGTCTGAAAAAGTCATGCGCCGCTGATAGCACTGATCGCTTGACTGCGCTTGCATTTTTGCTGCCCATTTTTGCCGAGCTTCCCCATGTCTGCCCTTGCACCACCGCTGACTTCCCCCAAGCCCTATCTGATTCGTGCCTGGCATGAATGGATGACTGACAACGGCCTCACGCCTCACATTCTGGTGCGGGTAGATGCCACGGTGGCCGTGCCGCGCGAATATGTGCAAAACAATGAGATAGTGCTCAATGTCAGCTACGATGCCACGGGCAGCATGAGTCTGGGCAATGATGCCATTTGTTTTCAGGCACGTTTCGCAGGGCGTGTGCGCGAAATTGTGGTGCCGATTGAGCGGGTAGCCTCCATTTTTGCGCGTGAAAACGGGCAGGGCATGGTGTTCGAGGCGCTGCTGGCAGAAGATGCCGAGTTTGACGGCGATGCGGACGATAGCAGCACCGCGCAAACGGCGGACGATCATTCGACAGCACCCCAATCGCATGGTTTAGCTCTGGTAGGCAAGCCTGATGCCGCCGCCACATCAGACGGCAAGAAGGTTGAAAAACCTTCTCGTGCTAGTTCCGGTGAGCCAGACGATCAACCGCCATCCCCACCTTCGCCCCCCAAAGGCGGGGGCCTGAAGGTCGTTAAATAAGTACCTGAGGCATTTCCCAAAGCCCTGTATCGCCTCCGGCCACATGGCACACTTGCTCGCCGTTGCGTTGAATGCCTTGCTCCTTTTGATGCGTTTATGACTTGCCTGACACTTGTCAATGCCCATTTGGCCTTCGGCCATCTCCCCTTGCTGGATGACGCGGACTTTTCACTGGTGGAGGGCGAGCGGGTCGGGCTGATCGGGCGCAATGGCACGGGTAAATCCTCTCTGCTCAAAATTTTGGCGGGGTTGGAGCAGCCAGACGACGGCATGGTGCAACGGCAGCAGGGGCTGGTCACGGCCTATGTACCGCAAGAACCTGCGCTTGACGGCCATGCCACGGTGTTCGAAGCCGTGCAGCAAGGACTGGCGCCCGTGCTGGATCTGATTGCGCAGTACGAAAGCGGGCAGGGCGATCTGGATGCCCTGCAAACGCAGATCGAGGCAAACGATGGCTGGCAGTGGAAGCAACGCGTGGACGCTGCCTTGCACAAGCTCGGGCTGGATGGGCAGGCGCGCCTCAGCACGCTGTCTGGCGGCAATATCAAACGCGTGGCATTGGCGCAGGCGCTGGTCATGCGCCCCCATGTGCTGCTGCTGGACGAGCCAACCAACCACCTGGATATGGATGCCATTATCTGGTTGCAGGATCTGCTGCTGGATTTTGCCGGCGCCGCGGTTGTCATCAGCCACGACAGGGCGTTTTTGGACGCCATCAGCACCCGAATCATTGAGTTGGATCGCGGCAAGCTGCGCAGTTACCCAGGCAATTTTCAACAGTACCAACAACTGAAACAAGAGCAGTTGGAGCAAGAAGCTGTTATCAACGCCCGAGCCGATAAACTGCTGGCACAAGAAGAAGCCTGGATCCGCAAAGGCGTGGAAGCCCGACGCACCCGGGCGGTTGCGCGCATTGGCCGCTTGCAGGCCTTGCGCCAACAGCGCCAGCAACGGCGCGAAACCTTGGGGCGCGTGCGCATGGATGTGGACAGCGGAACCGCCAGCGGCAAAATTGTGGCCGAGCTGAAAAATGTGAGCAAAACATTTGACCAGCGCCTGGTGGTTAGTGACTTTTCAGCCACCATCTTGCGTGGCGACAAAGTTGGGCTGATTGGCCCCAATGGCGCGGGCAAAACCACATTGCTCAAGCTGATGCTGGGCGAATTGGCGCCCGACAGCGGCAGCGTGCGCCAAGGCAGCAATGTGCAAGTCGCCTATTTCGACCAGATGCGCGCTGCTCTGGATTTGAACGCCACACTCGAAGACTTCATCAGCCCGGGCAGCGAGTGGATTGAGATCGGCAACCAGCGCCGGCACGTCAAAAGCTATCTGGGCGATTTTCTTTTCAGCCCGGCGCGCGCAGCCTCGCCCGTGCATAGCCTGTCTGGCGGCGAACGCAACCGGTTGTTGTTGGCACGCCTGTTTGCTCGCCCAGCCAATGTGCTGGTGCTGGATGAACCTACCAACGACCTCGATATCGACACCCTGGAAT
>JAGOGU010000100.1 GCA_017996515.1 Allobrachymonas sp. | reverse complement strand
GCAGCCGGGCGAGGCCCGCACGCAGGAGGTGGTGATCGCCTCCGAGATCCTGCAGTCGCTCGGCCTGCGCACTTTTGTACCCAGTGTCACCGCCTGCCCGGGTTGTGGCCGCACCACCAGCAGCACGTTTCAGGAATTGGCCAAACAGATCGACGATTTTCTGCGCACGCAAATGCCCAGTTGGCGCAAACAATATCCGGGTGTTGAAGGGCTGAAAATTGCCGTCATGGGTTGCATCGTCAACGGCCCGGGCGAAAGCAAACACGCCGATATCGGCATCAGCCTGCCCGGTACGGGCGAAGCGCCCGCCGCACCCGTGTTTATCGACGGTGAAAAAGCGCTGACGCTACGGGGCGAGACGATCGCGCACGACTTTCAGGCGCTGGTGACCGACTATATCCACAAGCGCTTCTCGCCCGCTGCGCATTAACGTTGCAACGTACCCTCTGTTGGTGCAGCGGTTGCACTCTGGCTCGAAGCCGTTTTTATTGATCCAAAGCAAAAGAAAGCAAGAACAAACATGGCCGAAAAAATCGTTGCCGTCAAAGGCATGAATGACATCCTGCCGCCGGACTCTGCCAACTGGGAATGGCTGGAGGCCAAAGTGCGCACCATCATGGCGCGCTTTGCCTATCGCAATGTGCGCACCCCCATCGTCGAACACACCGGCCTGTTTGTACGCAGCCTGGGCGAAGTGACCGATGTGGTGGAAAAGGAAATGTATTCTTTTCAGGATCGCAACGACAAATACGGCGATTCCGACCACCTGACCCTGCGCCCCGAAAACACCGCAGGCGTCGTACGCGCCGCCATGGAACACAACCTGCTGTACGAAGGCGGCAAGCGCGTGTACTACATGGGCCCCATGTTTCGACGCGAACGACCCCAGCGCGGCCGCTACCGCCAGTTTCATCAAATGGGTGCCGAGGCCTTGGGCTTTGCCGGTGCACATGTGGATGCCGAACTGATTTTGCTGGCGCACGCTTTGTGGCAGGAACTGGGCATCAAAGATGTGCGGCTGGAACTCAATTGCCTGGGCCAACCCGAAGAGCGCAAGCAACACCGCGAAGCATTGATCGCTTATTTGGAGCAGCACGCCGACCAGCTGGACGAAGACGCCAAGCGCCGCTTGCACAGCAACCCCCTGCGCATTCTGGATACCAAAAACCCCGCCATGCAGGCCCTGGTGGAAGCTGCGCCGCGCCTGATTGATTATCTGGGAGATGCATCACGCGCCAATTTCGAAGCACTGCAAAACATTCTGCAAGCCAATGGCGTCAGCTACAGCGTCAACCCCCGCCTGGTGCGCGGGCTGGACTATTACAACCTCACGGTTTTCGAGTTCATCACCGACAGCTTGGGTGCGCAAGGCACCATCTGCGCAGGCGGGCGCTACGACTATCTGATTGACCAGATTGGCGGCAAGCAAACGCCTTGCGTCGGTTGGGCCTGCGGCATGGAGCGCATTCTGGAGTTGCTCAAAGAGCAACAGCTTTTGCCCACGGCAGAAGCGCCCGATGCCTACGCCATCGTGCCCGATGCGGCCGCCATGCCGCAGGTATTGCGAACCCTGCAACAGCTGCGTGCCGCAGGGCTGCGAGTGCAGATGCATGCCAGCGCCACGGCAGAACCCGGCAGCATGAAGTCCCAATTCAAAAAAGCCGATGCCAGCGGCGCACGCCATGCCCTGATTTTTGGCACAGACGAATTGGCGCAAAACAGCGTCATGGTCAAACAACTGCGCGACGGCAGCGGCCAACAAAGTCTCTATCCCCTTGCGGAAATGGCCCAATGGGCAGAAAGCCTACAATCGGAACCCGGCAAAGCATAAAAACCCGATTTTTACCAACATGGCCTGCCCTGTTTGCAGGCATTTGATTCATCACCATACCGATTTATTTTCATGGTCATCAATACCAATAAACTCAATCTTCAAGAACAGGAAAAACTGGCAGCCGTTGGCCATTTCTGGAAAACCTGGGGCAGCGTGCTGGCAGGTTCTGCCACCGTTGCACTGCTGGCTGTGGCCGGCTGGTATGGCTATGGCTGGTACCAGGGTCAGCAATCCCTCAAGGCCATGACCTTGTACGAACAGGTTTTGCAAGATGCCAGCACGGCCGATACTGACAAACTCGGCCTCAGCCTGAAAGCCATGCAAGACAGCTATGCCGGCACCCGACAAACCCAACAGGCCGAATTGCTGGCCGCCCGCGTCTTTTACGAAAAAGGCCAGGTGGACAAAAGCAAGGCGGCCTTGCTAGCCGCAGCCGCCAGAACAACCGACACGGGCCTGCAAAGTGCGGCCAAGCTGCAGCTGGCCAACCTGCTGATTGAGCAGCAACAATACGACGAGGCCATCAAACAGCTTTCCAGCCCAATGGATCCGGCCTACGCCGCACTGGCAGCCGATCGCATGGGCGATGCCTATGCCCTGCAAAACAAACGCAGCGAAGCCATTGATGCTTACACCAAGGCCTTCAACACCATGGATGCCACACAACCCTATCGCCAGATGGTGGCATCCAAACTCGCGGGCTTTGGCGTTGATGTTGCCAACTTGGCGGCTGCTGCTACAACTGCTGCAGCGCCCGTCGCCCAGGCAAACAACGCACAAACCACTGCGCCTACAAGCGCCGCAGCGGTTGATACCGCTCACACGGCTGCCAGCGCTGCATCGACAGCCTCTGCGCCCAAAGCTGTCGCCAGCGCCCAGTAAATGCCGGTTGATAACGCCTGTTGATCGGTTTGTTCTTTTTCTTTTCTGAAACCAACTTGGAAACAACGCCATCATGTCGCAACGCCTTCCTACCCGTCTGACCGCCGCAGCCATGCTGGCCAGTACACTGGCTCTGGCCGCTTGCTCCTGGGGCTACAAACCACCGGCGCCTACGCCATTGCAAGCCAATCCGGCAGAAGGATCCGCCCAGATCGCATGGCGCGGCTCTATTGGCGCTGGCGCTACCTTGCCCATGCAGATGGCCGTGCAGGCCGATCAGGTCGTGTTTGCCACGGTGCGTGGGCAGGTCGAAGCCCTGTCGGCCTCCAATGGCGCGCGCGCCTGGTCTGTCAACGTGGGGCAACCCCTGTCCGCCGGCGTTGGGTTTGATGGCACTACGGCGGCCGTCATCACCGCCAAGACCGAGTTGCTGGCCATTCGCGATGGCAACGTCTTGTGGCGTGTGCCACTGCAGCACCAATCATCCACACCGCCGCTGGTCGCGGGTGGCCGCGTGTTCGTGGTGGGTTCCGACCATACGGTCAGCGCCTATGACGGCAACAACGGCTTTTTGCTCTGGAACCAGAAAAGCAATCTGCCCTCCGGTCGCCTGGCTTTGAGCCAGCCTTCGCTGCTGATGCCTGCCTACGGTGCCCTGTTTGTGGGTGTGGCGGGCAATGTGGTGGGCTTCAATCCGGATACAGGCGAAGCGCTGGGCGATATTCCATTGGCCAGCCCACGCGGTGTGACCGATCTTTCTCAGGTGGTGGATGTACTGATGCCTGCCTCGCGTGTGGGCAACAGTCTGTGCGCACGCGCCTATCAGGCCACTGTAGGATGCATGGATCTGCCCGGGGGCAAACTGACATGGGTACAGCCCCACGTTGGCTCGTCTGGCGTTGCAGGCAACGCGCAAGTGGTGGTTGGCGCGGACAACCAGGATGTACTGACAGCATGGTCGCGCCAGAACGGGCAGCCAGTCTGGAAAAACGAAACCCTGAAATATCGTCGGCTTTCTAGTCCGTTGATCGTGGGTGACAACGTCATCGTAGGCGATACACAAGGGTATGTGCACATACTGTCTGCCAGCAATGGCGAGTTGCGCAACCGCGTACGCATTGATGACAGCGCCATTGAAACCGCCCCCGTATTGGCTGGCAACACCGTGATTGTGATCAGCAGCAAAGGCACCGTGGCAGGTTTGCATCTTCAATAAACGCGAGCATTTTTTTACGGCTCGCATAACAGCAACGAATCATTCAGATGAAACCGGTCATCGCCCTGGTTGGGCGCCCCAATGTAGGCAAATCGACCCTGTTCAACCGCCTCACCAAAACACGCGATGCCATCGTGGCTGATTATGCGGGACTGACCCGCGACCGCCACTACGGTTCAGGGCGCGCGGGTCGCCGCGAATTCATCGTCATCGACACGGGTGGGTTTGAGCCCGATGCAGGCGAAGGCAGCATCTATCGCGAAATGGCGCACCAAACCCGCCAAGCCGTGGCCGAAGCCGATGTGGTGGTTTTTGTCGTCGATGCCCGCAGTGGCCTGTCGGCGCAAGACCACGACATTGCCAACTACCTGCGCCGCTTGGGCAAACCCTGCATTCTGGTAGCCAACAAAGCCGAAGGCATGACCGATGGCCAAAAGCTGGTCGAGTTTTACGAGCTGGGTTTGGGCGAGGTGCTCGGTATCTCGGCCGCCCATGGCCAAGGCATTCACGATCTGCTGGAGCTGGCGCTGGATTCCATCCATATGCAGGAACCAGAAGAAGCCGCAGACGACGCAGAAGCGGCCAACACCATTCGCTTGGCTGTGGTGGGCCGCCCCAATGCGGGTAAATCCACCCTCATCAACACCTGGCTGGGGGAAGAGCGCTTGGTTGCGTTCGATCTGCCCGGCACCACACGTGATGCCATCAGCGTGCCCTTTGTGCGCAAGGGGCAGCAGTTCGAGCTGATCGATACCGCCGGCCTGCGCCGCAAGGGCAAGGTTTTTGAAGCCATCGAAAAATTCAGTGTCGTCAAAACTTTGCAAGCCATTGAATCTGCCCATGTGGTATTGCTGCTGATCGACGCGACCCAAGGCGTAACCGATCAGGATGCGCACATTGCAGGCTTCATTCTCGAAACGGGTCGCGCCGTGGTAGTTGCCATCAATAAGTGGGATGCAATAGACAGCTACCAGCGTGAAATGCTGCTGCGTTCGGCCGAATCGCGCCTGGGTTTTTTGAAGTTTGCCAAGCAACACCACATCTCGGCCAAAAAGCGACAGGGGCTTGCGCCTTTGTGGGATTCGATCATCCAAGCGTACAAGGCGGCCAACTGCAAAATGCCGACTCCTGCGCTGACGCGCCTGATTCACGAAGCGGTACAGGCGCAAGCGCCCAAGCGCAGCGGCATGTATCGCCCCAAACTGCGCTATGCCCACCAAGGCGGCATGAATCCGCCGGTGGTCGTGGTGCATGGCAACTCGCTCGAAGGCGTGACCGATAGCTACAAACGCTACCTCGAAGGCCGCATTCGCCAGCATTTCAATCTGACAGGCACGCCCCTGCGCGTGGAGATGAAAACCTCGCACAATCCCTACGCTTGATGCGACAGGGGCACAAACAGCCCCATCCATAAGCGGCACTGGCGCTGCCTTGCATGTTTGCTGGGCATGGCAAACTGACCGCCCTGCTCTGCCCGTGCAAACGCACTTCTTCCGTTTTGATTCTGTTTTTGTCCAGATTTAAAGCCGCCTCCTGCACCACTTTAGCCCTTAAAAAGCCAATTTTTCCACCAGGAATCTTCCATCCAGAAAGCTCCATCATGTCCACACAACCCTTGTCCAGCGGTGATCAACAATTTGCCAGCGACAACTATGCAGGCGTTTGCCCCGTGGCCTGGCAAGCCTTGCAGGAAGCCAATACC
>JAGOGU010000099.1 GCA_017996515.1 Allobrachymonas sp. | reverse complement strand
ACAAAGCCTGCACCAAACCCTGCAGCATCAAGCCACACAGCTACAAGCCTTGCAACAACGCTGGCAGGCCGCCTGCCACCTGCAGATCGAACAACACGGCCAACGCCTGGTGCGCTGCGCCAACAGCCTGCGCTTGCTGGATCCCCAGCAGGTGCTGGAGCGCGGCTTTTCGCTGCTGCAAGATGAAACGGGTCGCCTGCTTTCGCGTCAGGCAGACTTTCATGCGGGTCAGCGCATCGTCGCCACCGTGCGCGATGGGCAGGTGCCCCTCACGCCGCTCGCGCCACTATCTCCCGCAAGCCCCCACAGCAATCCGGAAAGGATATAAACCATGAATAAACAAGGATTGTATGAACTTGCCTACAATCTGATTAATCATAAAAAATTAAGACAATTCGGAACCGCAGGTCATGTTTCATGCGCGCTAAAAACCGTTAAAGGTAACATTTTTACAGGGATATGCATTGATTTACCTTGCTCTATCGGTCTATGCGCTGAACAGTCAGCCATTGCTGAGATGGTTAAAAATAATGAGACTGCAATTGAAAAAATAGTTGCAGTATATGAAGACGGAAGTATTTTGCCACCATGTGGAAGATGCAGAGAATTTATTTCACAACTGGATGACAGAAACATAAAAACAAAAATCATACTTCCCGGACCAAAGGAAGTATTGCTTCAAGACTTATTACCAGAAAAGTGGGACAGCAAATGGGATTGAAAAAATTTAATGATAGAATATTCTATCTTCCACATCAACCCGAAACTGACCGCCCTCTTTTAGCTTACGTAAAAGGAAATAAGCTTGCACTTGCCATTGATGCAGGAAATTCCGCTGCACATGTTGATGAATTTTACAAAGCCTTGGAAATTGAAGGCCTAAAAAAGCCAGACATAACGGCTATTACTCACTGGCACTGGGATCATACCTTTGGAATGCATCACATACATGGCATATCCATTGCTCACCATAAAACCAATGATTTTTTAGAAAACGAAAGAAACAGACTCACAGATAGTTCATATGTGGAATTTATAAAAAAAGACAATGAACATTTGAACAGAGAGTATTCAAGTAACAAAAAAATCGTTATTACCTTATCTGATGTTCAGTTTGAAAAAGATCTCACACTCAATCTTGGCGGAATAACAGCAAAAATTTTTCACGCAGAATCCCCTCACTCAGAAGATAGTGTTTTTATTTACATTCCCGAAGAAAAAATATTCTTCTTAGGAGACTCCACAAGCGAAGATTTCTTCAATGATAATTATATGGACATGAACAAATTAAAGACATTGATAAGACTTATAGAACAAACGGACTGCCAATATTGTATTTTAGGCCACACTGAACCACTACCCAAAGAGGATTTACTGGCATATTTAAATTCTATTTAAATCTCGACTTGGCGAATAATGCATGAATTTGCATTGCAAATTACCGCAAGTGCATTTTAAGTAAAAAAATCGGCAAAAAATATGGGCACAAAAAGCCAAAATGCACTCAACATAGCACGAAAAAACATTGAAAACACATCAATACAAAGTCCTGTGAGACAAGCTGGATCTGTAATGTAAACAACACGGGCACAGCCAAGCTCCTGTACCTACATCCACTTGCGCGCACTGGCGACATGGCAACAAACATACGACACACCAGCCCTTTGTCCCCATGCAAGCATGCAACCGTGCTGTCTTACCATAATGCAGCCTTTTCGCCTAGCCATATCTGTGTTTGGCATACACGCCTGCAGCCATCCGCACTTATCACTCACACCAACCGCATCCGACTTTTGCCAGCCAACCAACGCTTTCTCTCTTTCTCTTCTGTTTACCCATGCCCCATCCTTCGCATTCAACGCCTGTCTGGCGCACCTACCTGACCCCCGGCACCTTGCTGCCGCGGGGCCGCTTTGTCTGGTGGTACACCCTGTTGGGCTTGCTCGTGCTGAGCCTTGGCGTGCTGGGCACTGCATGGTTGCAGCACCTGTGGGAAGAGCAAGACAGCCCTTTGCAGCACGCCGGCGTGTTGCTGCTGGGCCCCACCTTCATCATCGCTGCGCTGCTGCCGCCTTTGCTGGCATCCAGGCGGATAGAGGCCCAAGACTACCCTGCCCCCAAAGGCTTGCTGGCCTGGCGCATAGGCATGATGCTGGCCATGACCCTGCTGATACAGCTCATGGTGGCCGCATTTGAAGCCTTTGTGCCGGGGGCGCGCGCAGCATCAGAAACCGTTGCCTACTCGCTGAATCTGGGCCAGGGTTTTTGGCCCGATACGGCCATGGTGCTGGCCATTGCCATACTGGCTCCATTGGGTGAAGAGTGGCTGTTTCGCGGCTTGTTTTTTCGCAGCCTGCGCGATGGCCTGGCGCGTTGGATGCCACTGCGGCGCAGCAGCGCCATCGGCATCGCTCTGTCATCGCTGCTGTTTGCCATCGTGCATATTGGCGACGGGCAAATCACCCAATGGCCCGCCTTATTTGTGATGGGCGTTTTGCTGGCGCTGACTTATGAATGGACCGGTTCGCTGCTGGCCCCCATGCTGGTACATGCACTCAACAACAGCTTCGCGCTTCTGGTCATGACGGCCCAGCCAGACGTCACATTTTCCAGCGACTGGCTGCTGCTGCTTGCCGCCTGCTCGCCCCTGATTCTGCTCGGGCTGTGCGGCTTGCTGCTGCGCATGCTGCCGTCGGCTTCGGCCGAGCCGCCGCAGACGATCAACCCCCCGCCCCTGCCTTTTCAGCCCATGTGCGTTGCAGAGCGGCAATCGTCTGGCCCCAGGCCTCCACCTGAGACCAATCGGTAAATTCCGTGCAACTACGCACATCGGTCGGCCCTTTCGTCAGCCACATGATGAGCCGAATCATCTGCTTATCCAACCAGCCATAGCGCGGGTAATCGATCCTGCCGCCAAAGATGGCCACATTTCTTGGCCGCCAAGCCACGGCCTGCAAAAACTTGCGCACATACGGATTGGTGCGCACACTCCGCTTGTTCGGCTTGCGCGCCACCGCATTGACGGAAAAGAACAAGCTGGGCTGGCGCTGCAGCACTTGGTGATGCGCTGCAACAAAGCGGTACACCTCCTGCTGATGTTTGCCATAACGAATACTCGCCCCCAGCACCAGTACACCAAAACCCGACAAATCCATGGTTTTCGCCGTGCGCATGGGCACGACCTGCACCGGCAGTTGCCGGGCTTGCAGCACCGCTTGCAAGCGTTCTGCAATCCGCAGCGTCTGCCCGTCGGTGGTGGAATAAGCGATCAGGGTGGGTTTCATGCCCATTCCTCCGCCTTCATCGCCGCGGGGCGCTCAGCCATGCTCCTGCCATGGTGTGCGGACACCATCAACGGCCCGCATGCTCGGCTTCGGGATCGGCCACTTCCAACTCGTAGCTGGCCGCCAGCATGGCCAGCCGCGCCAGCACACCGTACATGTAAAAGCGGTTGGGCCCGCTGGCTCCGGGTTTGACGCCCGGCTCCGGCAATTGGCTGCTTTGATCGAACGTCAGTGGCACATACTGAGCGTTGTTCCGCTCGTCAAATGTTGCAACCTCTGTCGGCACCCGATAAGCGCCCCCCACCACATAGCGATCCATCATGTACACCACCGGCTCAACCGCAGCATCGTGCATGCGTTCGCTGGTCTGCACGCCCTCTTGCAAGAGCAGATCTGTTGCACGCGGGCCGTTTGCAGCCGCCTGCAAGCGCTCGTATGCCGCAGGGTTGCGATTCGCCAAGTCGTCCAGATCGACTGCGCTTTGCACCGCCATGATCTGGGTGCCGCTGGCGCTGTTATCGGCCTTGATCTCCACAAACGGCTTTTCCTGAATGCCATACTCTTTGTATTTGCGCCGAATGCGGCCCAGCAGCGTCTCCACATGGTTGCGCAACTGCTCCATACTCTGCGCACTTTGCACATCCACCGCTTCGCAAGAGCTGAACAGCGGGGTAATCAGCCAATGGTCAATACCCAGCATCTTGCCAAAGCGCTTGGCCACCTCTTCATAGCAGGCCAGATGGCGGCTTCTGCGGCGCACGTGCCAGCCCGCATGCACAGGCGGCAGCACGTATTGCTCGTACAACTCTTCCAAAATACCAGGCGCCCCCGCACTCAAATCGTTATTGACCAGCACCGTGCACGGGTCAAAGTCCTGCAGCCCAATGCGCCGCTCGGTACGAATCACAGGCTCCAGCAGCACGCTGTCGCTCAAGGCATCGCCCTGTTGCAACGGGATGCGGGTCGGCTCCTTGATTTCGTTGCTGATGGAGCCCACGCGCACATTCAGCCCCGCCATCCGAAAAATGCGAATCAGCTGCGCCAGATTGTTCAGATAGGAAGGGTTGTGCTGTGCGCGGTTTTCCGGTATCAGCAGCAGATTGCGCGCTTCGGGGCAGGTTTTTTCAATCACGGCCTGCGCCGCCTGCACGGCCAAAGGCAAGGTGGCTTCGCTCAGATGGTTCCAGCCTCTGGGATACAAATCCGTTTCGACCGGCGCGAGCTTGAAGCCTGCATTGCGCACATCCACCGCGCAATAAAACGCAGGTGTATGCTCCATCCACTCCAGCCGAAACCAGCGCTCCGTTGCCGGCATCGAGTCGATGATGCGTTGCTCCAGTTCATTGATAGGGCCACTCAAGGCGGTAACGAGGTGTGGAACCATAGGGCATCGATCAGGTAAAAAGAGACAAATACAGGTATCTGCATTTTACCGCAAGCATTCCACGTGTTACACGCCTCTGGAGCTTTACGCGCTTTTCTCTTGCGCGCGCTGTGTCCCATCCCTGTGCTTGGTTCCCTGCAGCGCCCGCACCACCGGCCACACGGCAGCAGCAGCCACAATGTGCTTCAGGCTATGGCCGCTGATGATTGCCCCAGTCCATTGCCACACAGCCTGATCGCCCATTTCGCACAGCTTGGCAAGCGCATAAAAAACCAGCACCTGCCACCAGGCAATACCCAAAACAGGTTGCTGCAAACCATCACGCTCGCCCTGCCTGCGCGTGACCCAGGGTGCCAGCAGCATCATGCCCGATACTCCCGCTTGAAAAATCACCCAAGGCGTCATGTTGCCATTCAAAAAATCGCTCATCACACAAGCCACCCCCAGCAACAGAGCAGCAGCCATCGCAGGCACCACGCGCACAGTTGCAAGCCGATCCGCCACCAGCAAACCCACTACGCCTGCAAAAGCGGCACTCATACCGATGCGATCAATCGCCAGCCCGGCAGCATCTGGCCGCAAGTGATAAATGCCCGAACACAGCGCCGTCAGCACCAACCCCCAGGCAGTAGCCTGCACAGCTGGCACCAAACGGTGGCGCGCAGCGTCATCCTGCATGTTGCGGCTGTACTGCATCCCTTGCCACAACAGCACCCATCCGGCAATGGCAAATGCCAGATTGGTGAGCACATCGCGCGCATAAGGCAACACACCCCACGCCACCTGATCGGCAAAATCGTGGTAACCGGCAGGCAACTGCATCCTCGGCAGGCACATGGCCAAAGCGCACAACACCAGCGTTGCCCCCGTTAGCCAACTGCCATAGCGCCACCACACAGCTTCTGCTCTCGATTCTGTATGCAAGGGCAATGGCTGAAGCGTTTTTCGCATGCGTGGCGCATATCTTTGCGCACCGTTATGTGCCGCTTCTGCTGCCATTGAAGAAAACAAAACTTTGCTGCTATTTGTCATGC
>JAGOGU010000098.1 GCA_017996515.1 Allobrachymonas sp. | reverse complement strand
GGCCATAAGCCTCAACGGCAGGATGCACAGGCCATGGTGCCTTGCCATGCCTGCGGCGTGCATGTTCCGCAGAGCGAGGCGTTTTATCGGGCCGGGCGCGCCTATTGCTGCGATGCGCATGCACGCAACGCCGGGCAAGCAGCGCCATCTGCTGCATCAAGCGGCGCACAGGAAAGAACCTGACCATGAATGCGAGTGCAGCAGCCAGCCGCAGGTATTCAGCACGGGCAGCAACCAACAGGGATGGTGTTGCCGTTGAAACAGGGCAAGAGTGGATTCAAAGCAGCCTGAGCGAAGATGAATTGCAAGCCCTGATGGGCGATGAGGCGATTACCAGTCAGCGCGTGTGGCAAGGCTTTATGACGGCGCGCGTCATGGTGGCCTTTTTGCTGCTGGCTTTGCACGCGCTGGGGTTTTATTTCAACCGCGATGGCCCCGTCTGGCAATTGGTGCTGTGCGCCGCTTACCTGGTGGCGATGGTGGGCACGCGCCTGCTGATCACGGCGGTAGCGCCGGGCAAGCGGGTTGAATGGTGTTGGCCGGTCACGTTGGGGCTGGATTTGCTGGTGTATTTTTTGCTGGTGTGGTTCAAACAAAGCGCCATGGTCAACTACATGCCGTTGCTGGTATTGCCGCCGGTGATGAGTGCGGTGCTGGGCACCAAACGCATCACGATCTTGACGGTGGTGACCTCCAGCGCCTTGATTGGCGTGGTCAGTTGGCGTTATTACCGTGGCGACGATTTGGACAACCAGATTCTGCATTACGCCGTGATGCTGCTGTACATGCTGATCATGTTTCTGGTGACCTCCATCTTGCAGCGGGCAGCGCGCAATTACGGTTTGCAGCAAAGCCAGGCACACGTGGGGCGCAGGCTGTTGCGCTTGCAAGGCCGCATTCAAGACATGGTGGTGCAAAGTGTGCGCGATGGGGTGCTGGTGGTGAGCGGATCTGGTCGCGTGCGCGCCATCAATCAGGCCGCCCAGCAGATGTTGCACATGCCCCAGGATATGCCGGTGATGGGTAAGCCGTTGAAGGCGATTGCGCAAATTCTGCCTTTGCAGCATCTGATCAAGCAAAGCTTTGCCGAGGGCGAGGGTGCATCGTCCGAGGTGTTTTTGTTTGCCGCAGATGGGCAATCCACCCACCTCATGGTGCATTGCCATCTGTGGCCATCGGCCTCCAGCGCACCAGATGATGAGCCGTTGTGCCTGCTGTATCTGCAAGACATGCAAGAAGTACAGAATCAGATGCGCACCGAAAAACTGGCGGCCATGGGGCGCATGTCGGCCGCCGTGGCGCACGAAATTCGCAACCCGCTGGCAGCGATTGGGCAGGCGGCTCAGTTGTTGGCTGAGGAGTTGGATCAGCCCTTGCAACAAAAGCTCAACGGCATGGTGCAAGACAATGCGCAGCGCCTGGGGCGCATCGTCAGCGACGTGCTGGATATCGCCCGCATGCAGCAATACCCTACAGAGAATGTGCCCGTGTTGGCGCTGGATGCCACGGTGCGCATGCTGTGCGAAGAATGGTTGCAGCTGCATCCGTCTGATGGGCGCGTGCACATCATGCTGAACCTGCCGGATGTTGATGTGCGCTTCGAGATCGACCATTTGCGCCGCATCATGATCAATCTGCTGGACAATGCCAAGCGACACGGCGCGCAGGGTGAAGCATCTTGCATCGTGGTCTCTACCTGGCTGCACGAGGGCATGGCGCGCCTGCAGGTATGGAGCCGTGGCGATCCTTTGCCACCAGCCGTGCAGGGGCGCTTGTTCGAGCCGTTTGCGGCTGGCCCCAGCCGATCCACCGGATTGGGCCTGTATATTTGTCGCGAGCTGTGCCAGCGGCATCGGGCCGATATGCATTACCAGCGTTTGCCCAATCCCTTGCTGCGCCGCGGCTTGCCGCCTGCGGATGCTGGCAGCGTGCCAGACGAGGGCAATGCCTTTTTCGTGCGCATGCCGATCGTGCCGCACATGCCGAATCTGTCTGAGCCGCAGCCTGCGCCTCACCGTCCATCATCGCCTGAGAAGGAGACCCGTCAGCCATGACGACCAATCCCACCGGCGCTGCCGTGCTTGTTGTTGATGACGAGCCTGATCTGCGCACCTTGTATGAAATCACGTTGCAACGCTGTGGCTATGTGGTCGAAAGCGCGGCCGATCTGGAGCAGGCGCGTGCCTTGTTGCGGCGTAAGCAGTTCGCCGTGCTGGTCACAGATATGCGTCTGCCCGACGGACAGGGTCTGGAGCTGGTCGAATGGTTGCAGCAGCAACAGCGCAGCGAGCGCAGCATTGTAGTCACGGCCTATGGCTCGGCCGATAACGCCGTGCGGGCGCTCAAGGTGGGTGCCTTCGATTACTTGACCAAGCCGGTCAATCTGGATCAATTCCGGCGCGTGGTGGCGCAGGCCGCGCAAGCGGTACAGGCGGCGGCACATGCGGAGCCCATCATGCAGGCAGCGCCTGCCACACAGCCGCCGGAGCCCACAGCTGCAGCCGCTTCGCCAAGCACAGCATCCGCAGCCGTTGCAACGGAGGCAACCACAGCAATGGCGCAAGGCGCTGCACAGTCGGCCGTGGCGGCACCTGTGCCCGCGCCCGAAACCGCAGAGCAGGAACCTGTGGCGCTGGCCCACATGATTGGCGCGGGCGCGCAGATGCAACAACTCAAGGCCACATTGCGCAAGGTGGCGCCCAGCATGGCCCCCGTGCTCATCTGGGGCGAATCCGGTTCGGGCAAGGAGCTGGTCGCGCGCGCCCTGCATCAATGCAGCCACCGTGCCGACGGGCCATTTGTCGCGGTCAATTGCGGCGCGATTCCCGAAGCCTTGCTGGAAGCCGAATTTTTCGGCGCGCGCAAAGGCGCTTACACCGGCTCGGTGGCCGATCGCGAAGGTTTGTTCCAAAGCGCATCGGGCGGCACCTTGTTTCTGGATGAGATTGGCGATCTGCCGCTGTCCATGCAGGCCAAGTTGCTGCGTGTCATTCAGGAGCGGCAAGTGCGCCCGCTGGGTGCCGCCGAAGAAATTGCCGTGGATGTGCGCATCGTCAGCGCCACCCACAAGAAGCTGGCAGACATGGTGCAGTCCGGGCAGTTTCGACAGGACTTGTACTATCGCCTGAACGTCATTGATGTGAATGTTCCGCCGCTGCGCGAGCGGCGCGAAGACATCCCTGCCCTGGCCCAAGCTCTGCTGGGAAAAATCACGACCGAAAGCCGCGCCGCCATGCCGGTGATGACGCCCGCCTTTTTGGCGCGCCTGCAAGCATTGCCATTACCCGGAAACGTGCGCGAGCTGGAAAACACCCTGCATCGCTGCTGGGCCTTGAGCGATGGCCAAACGCTGGATGCCGATTTGCTGGCCGGATGGGACGATGCCATTGCTGCTGCACCGGTAGCAGAGGTTGCGCCCGCGTTGTTGGAATCAGGCACGCCATTGGCAGCCATGCCAGCGGCAGCAGCCCCTGCCGCGGCGGCAGGTAGCGCAGCGGTTCCAGACATGGCGCTGCTGGCAGTGGTACAACAAGCGCACGAAATTGCGCTGCCTTGTGATCTGCAGGCATTTCTGGATGCGCACGAAAAAGCCTTGTTGCAACGCGCCTTGCAACATACGCAATTCAACCGCACCGCAGCGGCCGCGTTGCTGGGCTTGAACCTGCGCCAGATTCGCTACCGCATGGAACGCTTGGGCATCGTGGCGGAAGGGGGCGATGCCGCATGAGTGCGTCTGCGCCTGAGCCTGCGCAATGGCAGCACGGCTGGTGCAGTCTGGCGCAGCGCATGCCCAGCCCCAACTTCGGGCCGCGTCCGGCAGGCACGGCCATTGATTTGCTGGTGCTGCATTCCATCAGCCTGCCGCCGGGCGAATACGGCGGGCCACAGATCGAACAGCTCTTTACCAACACGCTGGACTTTGAGGCGCACCCTTATTTCCAGAGCATTCGCGGCTTGCAGGTTTCTGCGCATTTTTTGGTGCGGCGCGACGGGCGCATGCAGCAATTCGTGGGTTGCGACGATCGCGCCTGGCATGCAGGCGCATCCAGTTGGAACGGGCGCAGCCAGTGCAACGACAACTCCATCGGCATCGAGCTGGAGGGATTGGAAGGCACGCGCTTTGCTGCTGCGCAATACCCTGCACTGGCGCAACTGGTGCAAGCCATTGCGCAGCACTACCCGATTGCGCAGCTGGTTGGGCATGAGCACATTGCGCCGGGGCGCAAACACGATCCGGGCGCAGGCTTTGATTGGCGCCGCTTGCAGCGACTCATCGGCTGGACCGATGCGCGGTTTGCGCCTGATGCCTTGCGTGCGGCAACAGGCCGGCGAGCGTGATGCAACGAGCTGCCGCTGATCGCAAACAGTTCCACTCCGTATGCGTGCGCTGCACTTTTCAGTGCTTGCACATTCGTCGCTATGCGCTGCAACGCACGTGTCGCACATGCCATGCGTGAAGGAGGCATGCATGGATGACGATGCCAAAGCACAACATTTCTGCTGCGTGATGCCGTGATGCAGTAGAAAAATTTTGCATCTTTGGCTGCTTGCTTCCATAATTCGGTTTCAGGAAAGCAGCCATGTTGATTTGCAAAAAAGAATCCATATCCGCAGTCGCATCAACCGTTTCATTCAGCCGCATCCAGCGTACACAGCCAGCGGCGGCTTTCCTATCCCCGCTTTCTTTTCTGCAGCCATTTCTGTCAAGCATGCGCAAACGCTTTTTGCGCAGCATGGTCACAACAAAAAAACAAGCAACCGCGCCGCAAGCCATGCCGCATCCATTCAGGCAATCGGGCGTGACAGAACGCGCAGGTCGCAGGCTACGCACTCCACGATTTTTGACACGCGGGCAGCATGCGCTTGCGCCGGTGTTTTACGCGTTTCCCCCATTCATGCCATTGCATCTGCGTGCAGGTGCAGTGGCATGCGTCGCTTCCGGTATCTTTCACGCACCGGAAGTGTTCCTTGTCTCGTGACCATCAAGGAGATCATCCATGGCAACTGCCAAGAAGCCGGCTGCAAAGAAAGCCGAACCTGCAAAGAAGGCAACTGCGGCCAAATCTGCAGCTGCAAAAAAACCGGTAGCTAAAACTGCTGCCAAGCCAGCCGTTAAAAAGGCTACTCCCGCCAAAAAAACCGTAGCGGCTAAAAAGCCTGCCACCACCAAGGTAGCGGCTGCCAAAAAACCGGCTGCCAAAGCGGTTGCCGCGAAGAAGCCTGTCGCTAAAACCGTAGCGGCCAAGAAACCGGCAACGAAAGCCACTGCTGCGAAGAAGCCCGTAGCGGCTAAAAAGCCAGTTGCCACCAAGGCAACAGCGGCCAAGAAGCCTGTCGCCAAAGCGGTTGCTGCCAAAAAGCCGGCAGCCAAAGCCGTAGCGACTAAAAAGCCAGTTGCCACCAAGGCAACAGCGGCCAAGAAGCCTGCCGCCAAAGCGGTTGCTGCCAAAAAGCCGGCAGCCAAAACTGTAGCGGCGAAGAAACCAGCAGCATCGAAAAAGCCTGCCGGGCCATCGTACCCCGCATCGTACCCTGCTTCGGCTCAGACCCAACTGAACCCGCAAGCAGCATGGCCGTTTCCATCGGGCAAGCGCCCCTGATGGCAACGGACTGGCGACAAGGCTGGTAGCGGTTTGGCTGCACGCCTTGTCGGCTTGTTGGTATTCACTCGTGCAGGCATGATGCCGTGCCGGGCACGCCAAGGCTGACTGCATAC
>JAGOGU010000097.1 GCA_017996515.1 Allobrachymonas sp. | reverse complement strand
AAACAATTCAAAATCGTGCCTGTCCAGTGCGCACAAGTGGCCTATTTCAATCAGCTGGGCAATGCACAACTACCTGCGCCCGGCAACACGGTTTATGTTCCACTGAACCTGCTACCCGGCAAGCCCCAACAAGCCCGCCTGATCCAGACAGCAGGAGAGGTGCAAGTCAACGGCCAAAGCGTTAGAGCAGGAGCCTATCTGGGAGAAAACACCCGCATCGCGGCGCAAGACAACAGCTCTGCCGTTGTGGAGCTGGCCGATGGCTCGCGCGTCAAGGTGCTGCCCGCTTCCGTTGCCGACATCGTGCAAAGCCGCAGCTACACCGCACCTGACGCCAACAGCAGCGGAAAAGTCATGCAGTGGATCGGCAGCAAAATCCGCCTGGTGCAAGGCGCGGTTGAAAGCGCGGTCAAGAAAAGGGACGCCGCCCCGTCCGATGCCCAAAAACCGGTGGAGGTAGAAACCGTCACCTCGCTCATCGGAGTGCGCGGCACCCAATTCCGCGTGGCCGCGGCTGACCCATTCGTGCCGCACGACCGCGCCGAGGTGCTCGAAGGCAGCGTCAGCAATATCAACACCTGGAAACACTCCGAAATCATGCTGCAGGCCGGGCAAGGCGCCATTGTTGACCCCAACAGCAGCGCCATGCAGGCGCAAGCCCTGTTGCCAGCGCCAACCGTGCCCCAACAAGGCCAGGTTGTGCGTCGCCCCGACCCGCGCTGGTCATTCGGCCCGGTGCCGGGCGCCGTGGCTTATCGCGTCATGGCTGCGCGCGATGCGGCTTTTGACACCATCGAGTTTTCCGAAAAATCCAGCCTGCCGCAAGCCGATCTGAGCCGCTTGCCGGACGGCATCTGGCACGTACGCGCCCGCGCCGTCAATGCCCAGGGGCTGGAAGGGTTTGACGCCGCCAGCACCATTGAGCTGCGTCCACCCGCCTGGATACTGCGCAATGCATCGGTACAAAACATCCAGGGGCGGCCACATCTGTTGTGGACGGATATTTCCACAGCAAACTTTCAGCCATTGCCGGGCACAACCACCGTGACGCTGGATATTTCCCGCAAGCAAAATTTTGATGTGCCGCTGGCTCAACTTCAAACTACCGAAAACTCTATCCAGCTGCCAAGAATAGGCCCTGGTCGCTATTACCTGCGCATGGAGGTGGATAACGATGCCATCAAAAACAAAGAATCGCAGATTTTTGTTCTTGACCTGCCTGCACATACCCAGCACCAAGCCTACAACTTGTTGCTGCAAAACGCGCCACAGTGAAGTCAGCTTTAAGCATTGCTTCAAGGGCTTGATCGAATCAAGCCCTTTTTCACATCAACAGCCCCAAAAACGAACGATGGCTACGTTTGTTTACTTGCCCAACAAATCGGTCAATTTGTCTGCCTCGAAATGCTCATCACGTTTGGCATCTTCAGGCAAAGGCGCACAGTCTTCCAACTGACCGGACAACTTTTCGATCGCCTGCCACAGCAAGGCAATCTGGTGCTCGTGGCCAGCGGCGTTGTCGATCAGGCCGCGCATGGCCTGGCTCAAAGGATCATCGTTCTGCGTAACGCCATATGCCGAAAAGCCCATACCGGAAGCGGCCTTTTCACGCTTCATTTCATCGTCGGCCTGGATGATGCGCGCCGGGTTGCCCACAGCCGTAGCCCCAGCTGGCACGGGTTTAATGACAACAGCATTGCTGCCAATCTTGGCCCCATCGCCCACCTCAAAGCCGCCCAGCACTTTGGCGCCGGCGCCCACCACCACGCCCTTGCCCAAGGTGGGGTGGCGCTTGGCGCCCTTGTACAGCGAGGTGCCACCCAATGTCACCCCGTGGTAAATGGTGCAACCATCGCCCACTTCGGCCGTTTCACCAATGACAACACCCATGCCGTGGTCGATAAAGACCCACTCGCCAATTTTGGCGCCCGGGTGAATTTCAATGCCGGTTAAAAAACGCCCCCAATGCGAAATCCAGCGTGCCAGCCACGTCCAGCCGCTGCTCCAGCAACTGTGCGCCATGCGATGCAGCACCACGGCATGAAAACCCGGGTAGGAAAACACCACGTCCCAGCGGCTGCGGGCAGCCGGGTCGCGTTCGAGAATGCATTGGATATCGGATTGGATGCGAGCAAACATGCGCCCAGTGTAACTGTGGCAGGGCCTGTCCGCCCCGCTCTCAGGCAAGCTGCCCCACAAACCATATGCAATTGCCATGTGCGGTTGCCGCGTTCTTGCTGCAATCCACGTGCAGCCCTGCTCCTATGTGCGCACAACCCATGCTTTGAGCGATAAGGCTTCCACCCTATTCACCCCATCCTGACTTTCCCCAGCCAGCGAGAGCAGAGTTTTTTGGGTTGAAGCAAGCGGCGCCTCTGCGACTCTTTTCCTGCAACAGGGTGGAAGGAATTGGGTGGTTACCCCTCGACAACATTCTTTCCGTTGCAGCGTCATTCAGCGTCAAGACGTCGTTTGCATCGGCGTAAAAAAAGCACGCTCGCCATTTGGCGAGCGTGCATGCTCTCTGGCGCGCTGGCTTGTTCAGCCGCAGCTGCCAATGCTGCCGCACTGGGTGCAATAGTCGCAGCCGTCTTTGCGGATCATGGCGTGCGCGCCACATTCCGGACATTTTTTACCGGCCATCACGCCCGGCGATACGCTACCGGACACCATGCCCGGCTCGACCACAGGCAGCTCGTCGGCATCGAACAGATCACCCTGCGCCTGCGCGCGATCGGCAATGAGTTTTTCGATGGCATAACCAATGGCGGCCACTTCGCTATCGTGCCAGCGGGGCACATGGGTGCCGTCGGCTTTTTGGTAAGTGCCCAAGCGCACGGGGCCACGGTCCCAAGTGACTTTGCGCATATCAGACAGGGCGCGGTCAAGAAAACCGCCGCGCGCGGCCAGACTGAGCATGCGCATGGTGGCCGTGATCCACTGCTGCGATTCACCGCTTTGGCCCACGGGCATGAAGAATTCGATGGCGCGCTCTACCGTTCCTCTGCCGTCTGCGATGGGTATGGGCAGAAAGGTCACGATCAGGTACAAGCGCTGCTGGCCCTCATGCGTCCAGTACTCAATCTTCTCGGCCACAGCTGGCAGGCCGCCTGCCGGGCGTTTTTCGATGACGACCCGCATGGGGTCTTGCGCCACGGCGTCGGCTGCTGGCTCCTGCGGCTTTTCTTCCGCTTTGGCCACAGGCGCTTCAAGCACGGCACCCAGAATGTTGTTGGGGCGGTAAGTGGCCAAGCCTTTCAGACCGGCCTTCCAGGCGTGGTGGTACAGGTTCTTGAAGTCGTCGTAGGGGTAGTCCGCCGGAATATTGACGGTTTTGCTGATGGAAGTATCGATATAAGGCTGCACGGCCTGCATCATGCCGATGTGGTCGGCCGCGCTCATTTCCAGCGCATTGACGAAATATTCGGGCAGAGGCTCGTCACGCGAAGTGCCGTGCAAGGCGTGGTACAGGCGGAAGGAATGGTCTTCTACCGTGTACTCAGACGTTGTGCCGTCGGCTTCGCGTTTTTTGCGGGTGTAGAACCACGAGAATGCCGGCTCGATGCCGTTGGAGGCATTGTCGGCAAAGGCCAGGCTCACCGTACCCGTAGGCGCAATCGATAGCAGATGGCTGTTGCGGATGCCGTATTTTTTGATGTCGGCCTTGATGTCGTCTGGCAGGCGGCTGGCAAAGCTGCCTTTGGCCAGATAGGCTTTGGCGTCGAATTTGGGGAAAGCGCCTTTTTCTTTGGCCAGCTCAACCGATGCGCGGTAGGCCGCATTGCGCATGCGCTCGGCAATTTTGGCGGCCATGGCGCGGCCTTCTTCGCGGTCGTAGCGCAGGCGCAGCATGGACAAGGTGTTGCCCAGCCCGGTAAAGCCCACGCCGATGCGGCGCTTGGCTTGCGCCTCGTCGCGCTGCTGCGGCAGAGGCCACCAGGTCACGTCCAGCACGTTGTCCAGCGCGCGCACTTGCACGGCCACGGCTTGCTCAAAGGCATCAAAGTCAAAGCCGGCTTCGCCGCCCACGCCAAAGGGGTTGCGCACAAAGCGGGTGAGGATGACGGGCCCCAGATCGCAGCAACCGTAGTTGGGCAAGGGCTGCTCGCCGCAGGGGTTGGTGGCGGCAATGGTTTCGCAATAGTTCAGGTTGTTGTCGCGGTTGATCTGGTCAAGGAACAAAATGCCCGGCTCGGCAAAGTCGTAGGCCGATTGCATGATGGTGTCCCACAGCTCGCGCGCCTGCACCTTGCGGTATACCCACAGGCCGTCTGCGCGTTGGTAGCCGCCGGCATCCAGCACCTTCTGGCCGGGCTTGGCCTTGTGCACCAGCTCCCACGCGGCATCATCCACCACGGCTTGCATGAAGGCGTCGCTCACGCCTACGGATACGTTGAAGTTGTTCCAGCGCCCGGGGGTGCGCTTGGCGGTGATGAATTCCAGCACGTCCGGGTGGTCGATGCGCAGCACGCCCATTTGCGCGCCACGGCGGGCGCCCGCGCTTTCTACGGTAGAGCAGCTTTGGTCAAACACATTGATGTAGCTGCACGGGCCGCTGGCGATGGAGTGCGTGCCTTTTACCTCCGCGCCCTTGGGGCGGATGCGCGAAAAGTCGTAACCCACCCCGCCGCCACGGCGCATGGTTTCTGCCGCTTCGCGCAGCGCTTCGTAAATGCCGGGGTAGCCTTCTTCATCTACGCCCTGAATGGCATCGCCCACGGGCTGCACAAAGCAGTTGATGAGCGTGGCCTGAATGTCGGTGCCCGCCGCACTCATGATGCGGCCTGCGCCAATGGCGCCGGCGCGCAGATTGTTCAGGAACTTTTGCTCCCACTCGGCGCGCAGTTCGGGCTTTTCCGCCCCGGCCAGCGCCCGCGCTACGCGCTGGTACAGCTGCTCGGCACTCGTTTCGCCGGGCTTGAGGTATTTTTCGGTCAATACATCGTGGCTGATGGGCTGAACATGGCAGGCGGCAGCGATAGAGGTCAGGGATGAAGGCATGGGCGTATCCATAAGGCAAAGGGTTTTTCTCAAACGGTTTGCAAAACTCAGGCCGCCGGTTGCTGCCTGATCGACGTGCGGCTTGCAGCACATCAAGCCCCTGCCCGCTTACGCAAAAAGCATTCTTTTTGTCTGGGCTTCGGGCGTGCGACATCTGCAAACACGCTGTAAAAAAAGAGCAGATGCCAAGGCTCGGCCATGGCATCGCACGGGCGGAAATATACCCGCAAAATGCCCATCAAACACTAGATATAGCAAATTAATATAAAGCAGACACTAGATAACGTACCCCGCCTTGCATTGGAGATACGGCCTCATGCCCGCGCCCATCAAGCATTTCGGGCGATTTTTCCGCCCACCTGCCCACAAACACTAGCTTGCGATTGAAAAAGCCAGTTCTGCTCTTGCCTGGCAGCCCTTTTGCGCCCGCAAGCCGCTTGCAGCAAGCGCATGCACATCTTCATTAAGACTTGAAAAATGTTGTTACACGGCATACCCATCGCCCCCCATGCCGGCCTGCCGCTTTGCCACCACACACCCCAAATTGCAGCGGGGCTACAGCAAGGCCGCCTGCCTACACCTACCCGCGCACGCCACATCGTGCCCTGCCCGCCCAAGTCCCAAGTCCCAAGTCCCAAGTCCCAAGCCCCCAGTCCCCAGTCCCCAGTCCCAAGTCCCAAGTCCCAAGCCCCCAGCCCCAAGCCCCAAGTCCCCAGT
>JAGOGU010000096.1 GCA_017996515.1 Allobrachymonas sp. | reverse complement strand
CTGGCCATACAAACCGTAGCTGGCCGGAAACGGCGGCTTGAAGCGCGGCTGGCCTTTCTTACCCTCCATCGATTCGATCAAGGCCGATTCTTCACCGCAGATATAGCCGCCAAAACCGTGGTGCGCATGCAGATCGAAGCTGAAGTTGCTGCCCAGAATGTTTTTGCCCAAGTAGCCCGCGGCGCGCGCCTGCTCGATGGCGGCTTCGAAGCGTTCGTACACCTGGAAAATTTCCCCATGGATGTAGTTGTACCCTTGATCCGCCCCCATCACGTAGGCGGCGATCAGCATGCCTTCAATCACGGTATGGGGGTTGTATTGCAGGATGTCGCGATCCTTGAACGTGCCCGGCTCGCCCTCGTCCGAATTGCAGATCAGGTATTTCTGCCCCGGGAATTGGCGCGGCATGAAGCTCCACTTGAGCCCAGTGGGAAAGCCCGCGCCGCCGCGTCCGCGCAAGGCAGACACTTTGAGTTCAGCGATGATGTCTTCCTGCGTCATGCCGCCCGCGCCATCAGCGCCCAGCACCTTACGCAAGGCCGCATAGCCCTGGCGCTGCTCGTAATCGGCCAGCCCCCAGTTGCGGCCATTCAGCCCCGCATAAATCTGCGGCTGAATGTGGCGGTCGTGCAGGCAGCTGATGCCGCCATCGGTGGCAAACCGCGCCAGTACGTCGGCGACTGCGCTCATGCGGCCTCCCCGTCTGCAGCCTTGAGGCCATCCACCAGTTCCGCCATGCGCTGCGGCGTCATGTGGCTGCACATGGTGCGATCGTTCACCAGCATGGCCGGCGCATCGGCGCAAGCGCCTAAACATTCGCACTGCTGCAGGGTGAACAGCCCGTCGGCCGTGGTTTCGCCCAACTGGATGCCGAGCTTGTCCTGCAACGCTTGCAGCGCCTGCCCTGCCCCCTGCAATTGGCACGACAGATTGGTGCACAGCGCCAGCTTGTACTTGCCCGTGGGCTGCAAATTGAACATGCTGTAGAAGCTGGCCACTTCATGCACGGCAATGCTGGGCATGCCCAGATAATCGGCCACGGCCTGCTCGCTCTCGGTGCTGATATGGCCCTGTTCTTGCTGCACGATGGCCAGGCAGGCCAACACCGCCGACTGCCTGCGCTCTGGCGGGTACTTGGCAATTTCGCGGTCAAAACGGGCGCGGGTTGCTTCGGAGAAATTCATCGATCCACCTCCCCGAATACGATGTCGAGCGTGCCCAGCACCGCCACGGCATCGGCCAGCATATGGCCACGGGTCAATTCATTCATGGCTGCCAGATGCACAAAGCCTGGCGGCCGAATCTTCATGCGATACGGCTTGTTGGCACCATCGCTGATCAGGTAAATGCCAAATTCGCCCTTGGGATGCTCGACTGCCGCATAGGCCTCGCCTTCGGGCACATGCATGCCTTCCGAGAACAGTTTGAAATGGTGGATCAACGCCTCCATTTCCGACTTCATGGCCGCGCGCGACGGCGGCGCCACCTTGTGGTTGTCGGTCATTACCGGCCCCGGGTTGGCGCGCAGCCAGTCCACGCACTGTTTCATGATGCGATTGGATTCGCGCATCTCCTGCACACGCACCAGATAGCGGTCGTAAGTATCGCCCGTCACGCCTACGGGCACATCAAAGTCTACACGGTCGTAGGCATCGTAAGGCTGCTGCTTGCGCAAGTCCCAGGCCACGCCGCTGCCACGCAGCATCGGGCCGGTAAAGCCCAGGTTCAGCGCGCGCTCGGGGCTGACCACGGCAATGCCCACGGTACGCTGCTTCCAGATGCGGTTGTCGGTCAACAGGGTTTCGTACTCGTCCACCCGCTGCGGAAATTCTTTGGTAAACGCCTCGATGAAATCCAGCAGCGAGCCTTGCCGATCGGCATTGAGCGCATCGGTCTGCGCCTGCGTGCGCAGTTTGTTCGGCTCGAACTGCGGCATGCGCTCGGGCAAATCGCGGTACACGCCGCCGGGGCGAAAATACGAGGCATGCATGCGCGCGCCCGACACCGCCTCGTACATATCCATGAGCATTTCACGCTCGCGGAAGGTGTAGATCAGGATGGTGGTGCTGCCCAAGTCGTTGCCGTGCGAACCCAGCCACATCAGGTGGTTGAGGATGCGGGTGATTTCGGCAAACAGCACGCGAATGTACCGCGCGCGCAGCGGCACCTCCACCCCCAGCAGCTTTTCAACGGCCAGGCAATACGCCTGCTCGTTGCACATCATCGAGACATAGTCCAGCCGATCCATATATGGCAGCGTCTGGATATAGGTTTTGTGCTCGGCCAGCTTTTCGGTGGCGCGGTGCAGCAGCCCCACGTGCGGATCGGCATGCTGCACGACCTCGCCGTCCAGCTCCAGAATCAGGCGCAGCACGCCGTGCGCGGCAGGGTGCTGCGGGCCGAAGTTGATGGTGTAGTTGCGAATTTCAGGCATGGCGATTCATTTGCCGGGTCAACCCAGCCCCCCGTAGCCTGGCTCACGCACGATACGCGGCGTGATTTCGCGCGGCTCGATACTGACAGGCCGGTACACCACGCGCCGCTGCTCGGCGTCGTAATGCATTTCCACATGGCCCGTCAGCGGAAAATCCTTGCGGAACGGATGGCCGACAAAACCATAGTCGGTCAGGATGCGGCGCAAATCGGGGTGGCCGTCAAACACCACGCCAAACAGATCGAAGGCTTCGCGCTCGAACCAGTCGGCGGCATTCCAGATGTCGTACACCGAAGCCAAGCGCGGCTGCTCGTCATCCGGCGCAAACACCTTGAGCCGCAACCGCTGGTTGCAGGTGGTGGACAGCAGATGCAGCACCACGCAAAACCGCAACCCCGACCAAGGCTGGTCTTTGTATTGCGAATAGTCCACTGCGCACAGGTCGATCAGCTGGTTGAATTCGCAACCCGGCGCATCGCGCAAAAGGGTTGCGGCAGCCAGATAGTCGGCTGCATCGACCACCAAGGTCAGCTCGCCACACCCAACGGACAGTTCGCGCACCCGCTTGCCCAGTGTCTCCTGGACACGGGCTTGCAACACAGACGGATTCATGGCATAAGCAGTCATTCTGGCGTTCCCATGGCTTATACGCGCGCAATCGTGGTGGTGCGACGAATCTTCTGCTTCAGTTGCAGCAGGCCATACAGCAGCGCCTCTGCCGTGGGCGGGCAGCCAGGCACATACACATCCACAGGCACGATACGGTCGCAGCCGCGCACCACGGAATAGCTGTAATGGTAGTAGCCGCCGCCATTGGCGCATGAGCCCATAGAGATCACGTAGCGCGGCTCGGCCATCTGGTCGTACACCTTGCGCAGGGCTGGCGCCATCTTGTTGCACAAGGTGCCGGCCACAATCATCAAGTCGGACTGGCGCGGGCTGGCGCGAAACACCTCCGAGCCGAAGCGGGCAATGTCATAACGCGCGCCGGCGGCGTGCATCATCTCGACCGCGCAGCATGCCAGACCAAAAGTCATCGGCCAGAGCGAGCCGGAGTTGGCCCAATTGGCCACGGCATCGTAGCTGGTCGTGATAAATCCCTGTTTGAAAACGCCTTCTATCGACATTTGCTATCCCGTTATGCAGCCACCAAGGCTGTTGAGGGCACTTGATGGTCGGGATTATTCCCAGTCAAGCGCGCCTTTTTTCCATTCGTACACGAAACCCACCGTGAGGATGAGCAGGAAGATCATACCTGACCAAAACGCCACGCTGCCCATTTCCTTCAGCACCACCGCCCACGGCACGAGGAAAGCCACCTCCAGATCGAACAGAATGAACAGGATGGCCACCAGGTAGTAGCGCACATCAAACTGCATGCGCGCATCGTCAAAAGCCGGAAATCCGCACTCATACGCCGAGTTTTTTTCCGGATCGGGCTTTTGCGGCCCCAGAAAATAGCCCAGCACCAAGGGCGCCACCCCCATCACGATACCGATGAGGATAAATAACAGCACGGGCAGATATTCGGTAAGGTCCATGTGTAATGTGCCGCCGCGCCAAGCCTGGGCTTGATGCGCAACCGTGAATAAAAGTTGAACAAATTCAGCTCAAACGGAAACAATAGGCTTAGTCCAGTATCTCCATTACAGCATGCATGCTTACCGCCATGCATCGCCGCCTTGTTGTTGGCTATCTTAACGTCTTTCAGCGGGAGTTCTCACAAAAAGCAAAGATTCAAGCGCATAAAAATGCCTCCTCAAATTGGACTGACCGATTTTCATGGATGCTCGTGTGTGGCCCACCGTCTTTTCCATCGGCCAGCGCCCCATCCATGCAACACATAATTTGTGTCTGACAAGAGAATTTTCCCGTCACTGGGCGCACGTTAACCGCTGGCTCTACCATATGCACTTTTCAATGCGCTTCAATCTGGCGGCCCGGCTGCCAGGCAAACGGGGAACACCATGTACATCGGTTTGCAGGATATGTTCAAGATCGGCATCGGCCCGAGCAGTTCGCATACTGTTGGGCCTATGCGCGCTGCGCGTCGCTTTGTGCTGGAGCTACCCGAGGGCATGCTGGCACAAGTGCACCGCGTGGTGGTGGAACTGTTCGGCTCGCTGGCACACACCGGCCAAGGGCATGGCACCGACCCCGCCGTCCTCATGGGTCTGTGCGGCGAAATCCCCGATGCCATCGACACTGCCAGCGTCGCTGCGCGCGTAGCCGCCATCCGCACCGAAGGCAAGTTGAAGCTGCTGGCGCAACACGAGATCGCTTTTGATATCGAGCGCAACCTGCTCTTCAACCGCAGCCAGGAATTGCCTCTGCACCCCAACGGCATGCGCCTGCAGGCCTGGAATGCCGCGGGCGATTTGCTGTGCAGCCGTGATCTGTATTCGGTAGGCGGCGGCTTTGTTGTCGATGCCAACGAGCACTTTGTCGGCAGCAGCCGCGGCACCGAAGTGGCCGTGCCGTACCCCTTCACCACCATGGATGAGCTGCTGGAACTGGCACGCCAGCACAAGCGTTTTATTACCGATCTGCTGTTTGACAATGAATGCTCGCTGCACGGAGAAGAGGCCACCCGGGCATTCATCGCGCGCATCGACTCCACCATGATGCACTGCATCGACCGCGGCCTGACGACCACCGGCACCCTGCCCGGCGGCCTGCGCGTGCCGCGCCGCGCCCCCGGCATGGCTGGCCGGCTGCGCAGCACCCCATCGCACGCCAGCGAAGGCGCCATGAACTGGATCAGCACTTGGGCCATCGCCGTAAACGAAGAAAACGCTGCAGGCGGCCGCGTGGTGACGGCGCCTACCAATGGCGCAGCAGGCATCATTCCTGCCGTGCTGCGTTATTACCGCGAATGTCGCCACGGCAATGACGAAGGCGCCAAGCGCTTTTTCCTTGCGGCCACGGCCGTAGGCGCACTGTGCAAGCGCAACGCCTCCATTTCAGGAGCCGAAGTCGGCTGCCAGGGCGAAGTCGGCTCAGCCGCCGCCATGGCTGCTGCGGGCCTGGCCGCCGCTTTGGGCGCCAGCAATGCCGAAATCGAAAACGCCGCCGAAATTGCGCTGGAACACCATCTGGGCATGACCTGCGACCCCATTGGCGGGCTGGTGCAAGTGCCCTGCATCGAGCGCAATGCCATGGGCGCTGTCAAGGCCATCAACGCCTGCTCCATGGCCATGCTGGGCAGCGGCATGCATCTGGTTTCACTCGATCAGGCAATCGAAACCATGCGCGCTACCGGCCACGACATGCAAAGCCGCTACAAGGAAACC
>JAGOGU010000095.1 GCA_017996515.1 Allobrachymonas sp. | reverse complement strand
GCTGTACGCTGCGGAGTGAAACTCGGCGTGCAAAATGCCTGCGCCGGCAGTCATCCACAGCACGTCGCCTGCGCCGATCACGCCGCCCGCGCCCGTGCTGTCGCGGTGTTCCACCTCGCCGTCGTACACAATGGTCACGGTCTCAAAGCCCCGGTGGGGGTGGGTGCCCACGCCTCGGCGATGCGCATCGGGGTTGGGGCTGAAGCTGGTAGGCGCGGCATAGTCCAGCATCAGAAAAGGGCTGCGCTCCTGCGCGCCTTGCCCATAGCCAAACATGCCCTGCACCGGAAAACCATCGCCCACCCAGTGGCGACCGGGGGCGTTTTTGATTTCCCGTACAGATTTGAGAGCGGTGGCGGCGGTGACAGTAGCAGTGGTCATGAAAAGACTCCTTGTTGAAAAAACAGCCGCATCCCGTGCGGCATGATTGAATGTTATGGATGAACAATGGCTTTGAAAAGAGGGCAAAATAAGCCATAGCGTTCTATATCAAGAACAATGCGTTAACCCAGGCCGCATCCCGTGCCCTTGCCCATCCGCACTGAAACAACAAGCACAGCTCCCGACATCGCCCTCTGCCCCATGCAAGATCTGAACGACCTCGCCTACTTTGCCGCCGTAGCCGATCACGGCGGCTTTGCCCCCGCCAGCCGTGCGCTGGGCGTGCCCAAATCCAAACTCAGCCGCCGGGTGGCGCTGCTGGAAGAACGCCTGGGCGTGCGCCTGCTGCACCGCACCACGCGGCGCTTTGCCATCACCGAAACGGGCGAAGCCTTTTTGCGCCACTGCCACGCCATGCTGGCCGAGGCCGAAGCGGCCGAAGCCCTGATAGCCGAACAATCCGGTAGCCCGCGCGGCGTTGTGCATCTGTCATGCCCGCCTGCCCTGCTGCACGCCGCCGTGGGTGACATGCTGGCGCGCGTGCTCAATGCCTGGCCGCAAATCCAACTGCGCGTGCAGGCCACCAATCGGCCGGTCGATGTGTGGGAAGGCGGCGTGGACTTTGCCCTGCGTGTGCGCCAACCCGATGCCGTATTGCCGGCAGAAGAAACTGTCAAACCCTTGGCTGCAAGCCCGCATCTGCTGGCCAATGCCGCGCCGCCCGCCACGCCGCAAGACTTGCTGCACCTGCCCACGTTGGGGCTGGGCAACGCACCCGAAGAAGCCTTGTGGGCCTTGCGCAACCCTGCGGGCGAGCAGGCCATGCTGCCGCATCGCCCGCGCTTGGTGGTGGACGATATGGCCTCGCTGCTCTGCGCGGCACTGGCTGGCGTAGGCTGTGCCGTGCTGCCGCGCATGTTGGCGGCTGATGCGCTGGCGCGCGGCGAACTGTTGGAAATACTGCCAGGCTGGGCGCCACCGGCAGGCCAGGTGCAAGCCGCCTTTGCCACACGCCGTGGCATGCGCCCCGCCGTGCGGCAAGTGCTCGATGCCCTGGCGGCAGAATTTCAGGCGCTGGAGCGGAAATGGAAAATGCCGTGAAAGCGCATGCTGGCAACAAGCTCACGGATGACGTTGCAGGCAAAAATCCACAAACGCTTTCACCACACTGGACGGATGGCGGTGAGAAAGATAAATCAAATGAACAGGGAAAGTCGGGCGCGGCATATCGGCCAGCACTTCAATCAGACCGTTCTCCTGTATCAGGCGCTGAAGTGTCTGCCCACCCTTTGCATTGAACTGTCCGATGGGTTTGTGCATAGCGCAACGGATCAACGCGCCTGTGCAGGTTGGGGGCGAACAGAAAAGCGCGCAAAAAAGAGAAGGAATCTCGCACGGCGATCGCTGTGATGGCGCGCTCAACTGCGAGTTTCAGCCCGGTTTTGTGAAAAAACGGGGTTGAAAGCAGGTGAAGAAGTGTCGGCGGACAGCGGACGGGACAAAATGTTTTGTTTTCGACAAGAATTAATTAAAACTCAACCCAATTACTCGTCAGTCATCCGACGAACCATCACCCCCGGCCAATAACCTAACCAAAAAAGGCGAGACAAGCCAACAAAATATTAGCGTAGATATTTGAAAAATCAGACTATCCATCCATATTTCAAGAATATTAAATTGATTGGAAAAAAATCCAGATTGAATAATCATTATTAGCAGTAAAATTGCCTGCAAAACAGCTGTAGCCTGCAATCTGGATGGCATTGCCTTTTTGTTATGATTCACAGCAATCCTCCTTTTCAACATTATGAACGGCACTAGATCCCATGCCTATGGTTGCACTGAGTGAAATTCCGCCTTGCAACCCAACATCAATCATGCTACTCCCCCTCAATCTTCCAAGCCGAGTCGTAGAAAGAAACGAAATATTAAGCGCAAAAGCAGCACTTACACCCGATAGCCAAGCACTTCCATTTGCTGCATACGGATCAGGACAATCTGCCCTTTCGTCGACGAGCTCAAGACCTCCGCCCTCCATCGCTTCCAGAATCTTGCCACCCGTATCCACTTCAACGCCACCTCCAATATTAAATCCGCTCATTGTATATTTTTTCTGCATTTGCAATCTGAAGTAAGGAGAAATAGTCCAATCGCCCTAATGGCTTCTGTCGTTGCACAGATGGTTACCAAAGCGCCAGTCCACTCCACTGCAAGGCTTCGGGTATCTATGTAGATGCGTTAGTTATTTTTTTGCACAGGTAAAAATATTTAATCCACCCTTCAACCCAATCGGATCCGATTGGATATACCTCTCAAGGCCCGACCTGTAATCCATCTGGAAGTTGTAGTGCGCCTGTGTTTCGTTATCGAGTACTGCCCCGGCAGTCTCAGGTTCATCGCGATCCCCTCCTGCCTATGAGAGGTCGACACGCTTTTTACTTGGAATAAGTGCCAGTTTCATACATTTTTT
Source organism: Allobrachymonas sp. (assembly GCA_017996515.1). Taxonomy (GTDB): domain Bacteria; phylum Pseudomonadota; class Gammaproteobacteria; order Burkholderiales; family Burkholderiaceae_C; genus Brachymonas. Next base: position 2,936 of record JAGOGU010000095.1, on the reverse strand, counting down.
CCAATGAAAAAGTGTTGTACTCTGCATTTTTTCAAAGGAAAAAGTGTCTTGCGCGGGCGCTCTATTCGCGCGTGCTTTGCTGCCCTGCCCTGCTATGCATACGCTATACGGCAGGTACTTGCCGTCTTGATCGAAAAATTTCAGGAGCTTTCAAAGGCGCTTGAGTTTACCTGCTTGAGTGCGGCGGCCACCATGCTCCCCATCATGCCTGCACCATTGACAGCCGCGTCATGCGCAGCACACGGCGCACGCCGAGGATGGCATTGCACGTCAGCCCCGCCACGATGCCGCCCCACAGGCCGTAAATGCCGTAGCCAAAGTGGTAGGCCAGCAGCAGGCCACAGGGAAAGCCGATGATCCAGTAACCGATCAGCGCATAGAACATTGGCATCTTGGTGTCTTGCAGGCCGCGCAAAATGCCTGCTGCGCACACCTGCACGCCATCCACCAACTGGAAGATGCCGATGATGAAGAGGATGTTCACCGCAATCGGCATGATGGCGGCGTTGTTGGTGTAAAGCCCCACGATGAAGCGTGCAAACAAAAAGATGACAAGCGCGGCCAGCGCCATGATGATGGCCGCGAGGTAGAGCCCGCCCACGGCGCGCTGGCGCAGGGCCACGGGGTTTTGCTCGCCGCGCGCGTTGCCGATGCGCACCGTTAGCGCATACGACAGGCCCAGCGGCACCATGAACGACAGGCCCGCGTAATTGAGCGCAATCTGGTTGGCGCCGGTGAAGATGGCGTCGGATCGGCTGACGATGAGCGTTACGGTCACGAACAAGCCCGCCTCCATGATGAGGCCCAGGGCAATCGGCAAGCCGATGCGAAAGAAGGTTTTGATCGCGTGCCAATCGGGCGCGGCAAAGCGGTAAAACAGGCGATACGGCCGCCAGCGCGGATTGCGCCACACGGCATGAAACATCGCCAGCGCATACAGCGCATGGCACAGGCTGGTGGCAATGGCCATGCCCGCTGCGCCTAGGGGCGGAATCGGCCCCAAGCCTTTGAGCAGCACGTAGTTACCCACGATGTTGACCGGGATCAGCCCCAGCTGCACGAGGATGCTGGTGCGCGGGTGGCTCATGCCGTCCAGAAAATAGCGTGCCGCCAGCGAACACACAAACAGCCCCGCCCCCGGTGCGATGAACAGGATGTAGGCCCGCGCGCCTTGGGCAATATCGGGCGCGCTGCCGATGAGCTGCGGCACCCAGGCCGCCGCCAGCGTCACGACGACGGTGAGCGCGCCGAGAATGGCCGTGAGCCACACCCCCTGCTGAAAACTGCGGCGAATGCGCAGCCGGTCGCCCGCGCCTTGGTGCCTGGCAATCTGCGTGGTGATCACAAGCGCAATGCCGATCATGAACAGGTAGATCAGCACAAAAATCTGCGTTCCCAACGCCACCGAGGCCAGCACGGCTGGCGGCTCGCGCCCGGCCATGACCGTATCCACCACGGGCAGCACGTGCGACAGCAACTGCGTGAAGATCAGCGGAATGGCCAGCGTCACGGTTTTTTTCAGTTCGGAGAAGGTGGTGGTGCGGTTCATGAATCAAGGGTGGTTTGCAAAAAACACGGGGCAGATCAGCACGGGCAGAGGCAGGGCTTGGAAGGGCGATAAAACCGGATGCATCTTCGCCAGAAAAATTCTGCGCTTTCTGCGTTTGCCTTGCAGGCTCTGTGTTTTACGCGGACGTGGGTGCAGCGATTGTCGCCGTGTTGTGCAGGGTATTTGCGTATGGGAAGCTGAATCTTTCGTCACGGCCGCTCTGCCTTGGCGCTTTTTGGCTGGATGCTCTCGGCGCTGTATTGCATGATTGGCCGATGGGAACGCAGCGGTGATAGCCTTGTCTGCGCTACCCAGATGTTAGGCACCGCTGCACAAAGGTCGCGATGTGCGCCGCGACTTCTTCCGGGTGCGTCAGCGGCCAATGGTGGGTGCGTTGGGGTGCAGTGATCACTTGCCCGTTGGGTGCCGCAGCGGCAAAGCGTTTGGCCTGCAAATGCAACTGATCCAGTTGCCCGCCCAGCACCAGAACCGGGCAATGCACCTGCTGCAACTGGCGCGATCCGCAATGCTGCATCACTTGCGTCCAGGCCTCTTGCACGGCACCAAACGATTCGCCCCGCGCCTGCACGGCGGCCCACACCCGCGCATCGGCCATGCGGCCCAGCGTGTGTTCGTGCAGTTGCTGCACGCGCTGCGGGCCGGCCATCTCCCATAACTGCGCCACGGCGCGATAGATGAAGGCGCCCGGCCCGCCGGGTTCGGTGGCACTGCCGATCAGAATCAGCCCGGCGAGTTGATCGGGGTGGCGCTCGGCATAGCTCATGGCTACAAAACCGCCCAATGAATGTCCGCCAAGAATCACCGGCTGCTGACGCGCCTGCGCTTGGCGCACCAACGCATGAATAGATTGCACGGCCGCATCCAGCGAGAACGGCTGGTGGGCATGCACGCCGTGGCCGGGCAAATCGGGCGCAGCGATTTCAGCCACATCGGCCAGCAAATCGCGGTACAGCGCCCATTGATCGCCATTGAGGCACGTGCCGTGCAACAGGATGAGAAGCGGATTTTTGGTCATGTTTAGATAAATATGTTCAACATGCCAGTTACGCAAATTTCCAATAATCGAGCCTGTAGATAGCGGATGCTAGAAATAGATAGTATATATTACTCATCCCTAACATCTAATAGGGCCGATATGAAAACATCTGCTCCGCAGGATGGCAGATGATCGTGCTTGGATATATTTTCAGATAATGATTTTTCTGCGAAGCTTACTATTTCTTTTAAAAAATAATAAGCTTCTGAAAGGTTTGCTTTATGTGGTCCGGCACGTAACTGAATATTTATTACTCGCGAGAAGGCATCCCTTTTTCCTACTGAAGTTTCAAGCGTTTCTTTTATTGTTGGAGCAATTACGCCAGGAGCA
>JAGOGU010000094.1 GCA_017996515.1 Allobrachymonas sp. | reverse complement strand
CATGTCTTGCGTGAGTTTTTCCATCATGTAGCTGCTCGCCCATGGATCGACCACGTTGGTGATGTGTGTTTCTTCCTGGATGATGAGCTGGGTGTTGCGCGCGATGCGGGCCGAAAACTCGGTCGGCAACGCAATGGCTTCATCCAGACTGTTGGTGTGCAGGCTTTGTGTGCCGCCAAACACGGCCGCCATGGCCTCGATGGTGGTACGCACCACGTTGTTGTAGGGATCTTGTTCGGTCAGGCTCCAGCCGCTGGTTTGGCAGTGGGTGCGCAGCATCAGGCTCTTGGGGTTCTTGGGGTTGAACTCTTTCATGATGCGGCACCACAGCAGACGGGCGGCGCGCATCTTGGCAATTTCCAGATAGAAGTTCATGCCAATAGCCCAGAAGAAGGACAGGCGACCCGCAAAAGCGTCCACATCCATGCCTTTGGCCAAGGCAGTTTTGACATACTCTTTACCGTCGGCCAGCGTAAAGGCCAGCTCCAGCGACTGGTTGGCTCCGGCTTCCTGGATGTGGTAGCCCGAAATCGAAATCGAGTTGAACTTGGGCATGTTTTGCGCCGTGTACTCGATGATGTCGCCGATGATGCGCATGCTCGGCTTGGGCGGGTAGATATAGGTGTTGCGCACCATGAACTCTTTCAGAATATCGTTCTGAATGGTGCCCGCCAGTTGCTCCTGGCTTACGCCCTGCTCTTCAGCCGCCACGATGTAGCCCGCCAGAATGGGCAGCACGGCGCCGTTCATGGTCATGGACACGCTCACCTTGTCCAGCGGAATGCCGTCGAACAGAATCTTCATGTCTTCCACGCTATCGATGGCCACGCCGGCCTTGCCCACATCGCCCGTCACGCGCGGATGGTCGCTGTCGTAGCCGCGGTGCGTGGCCAGGTCAAACGCCACGCTCACGCCCTGCCCGCCCGCGGCCAGCGCCTTGCGATAAAAGGCGTTGGATTCTTCTGCGGTAGAAAATCCCGCGTACTGGCGAATCGTCCACGGCCGGCCCGCATACATGGTGGCTTGCGGCCCGCGCACAAAAGGCTCAAACCCTGGCAGGGTGTTGGCGTAAGGCAGATTGGCGGTATCTGCCGCCGTGTACAGCGGCTTGACGGTAATGCCGTCCGGCGTGATCCAGTTCAGCGCCTGGATGTCGCCACCAGGTGCGGATTTGGCGGCGGCCTTTGCCCAATCGTCCAAGCTGCTGGAAGCAAACGGAAAGGCGGGAGACGATGCAGGTGATGTCATGAAACGATCCTTTAAACAGCGGCAATTAGCTGATTGATACGGCCCATATGGCTTGAGCTGCCCAACGAATCATTATCAAGCGATTTTTTGGGCTTTTTTCTCCAACTGGATGATATCTGTCCCGCAACGGCGCGATTTTAGGGTTTACCTCAATATCTCTCGCACAACATTTTCATGCCCGGCAAGGCGGGCATGGTCTGCCGCACTGCGTCCGGAATGGTCGGTCAATGCCCGATTGGCCTGGTGGCGCAGCAAATAGCGCACGGTATCGACATGCCCGTTGGCCGCTGCGCGCATCAGCGCCGTGCGACCGGCAGCGTCTCGGCTATTGACTGGCACCCCGGCTTGCAACGCCCGCCGCACGCTCGGCACATCGCCACGGCTGGCTGCGGCCAACAAGCCCGCTGCGTCTTGTGCAGACAGGGCTGGCGCCATGGGTTGGCGCGTGGCTGGCGCTTCGGCCCACTCTGCCATTGGCGCTAAAGACTTGCCCGGCATCGCCTGCGGTGCGGCATCCGCTTCGGCCATGGGCGAAACTTGCACGGCTGGCGCTGGCGCCGCCTGCCGCCGTACCATCGGTTCGGAAGGCTGCCCCGCATCCGCCGGGAAAGGCGCCCCCTCATGCGCGGCCGCGCCCACCGCAAACGACTGGCTGCGGGCGCGTGCCCCAGGAACGGCGACCACGCTGGGCTGCGGTGCAGAATGGACAGCTGCTGATTCAGGCGAAGGCGCGGAGAAAACAGGCGCCTCTGCCCGCCCTGCTGGCGACGTCTGTTGTTGCGGGGCTTGCTGCACGGGTTGCAGCTCTGCTTGTTGCACCTTGGATGGCTCTTGCGGTGCCGCTTTGGCTTGCGGCGTGCTCTGTGGTGTGTTCTGCCGCGTAGTTGGCGGCAGCGTTGGCGACTTTTTGGGCTGGTCTGGCTTTGCTGACGGATGCGACGGCATAGCGGGAGCAGGACTTTGCGCTGGCTGTTCAACCGCAGCCGCAGCCTCGGCCTTTTCCGCTTGCAGGGTGCTTGCCGCTTGGGGCACCGATGGCTCCGCAGACTTGGGCTGCTGAGCCTGCTCTGTCTCGGCCCGTTGCTGATAAGGCGCAAGCGGCATGGTTCGTGCCAACTCTTCATGCCCGGCGGTATGCGGCAAAAACTGCGATGCCAACAACCCAACCAGCCCCAACACCGCCAAGCTGCCCAAGGCGCGCAGCTTCCAGCGGGCGTCATTGGCAGCCGGGCGCTGCACAGGCACCGTGGCGCTGGGCGCAACACCCGCAGATGCTGATTCACCGGCGCGCTGCACTGGCTGCGCCTTTTGCAATGCGGCAGCCAACACCGTTGCGCGCAGCTGCTCGCTCGGTCGGGCATCTTCCAGCCCCACCGCCTGCTGGTACAGCTGCACCAAATCGTCGGCGAGCGGGCCGTCATGCTCCCGCTCGGGGTTTTGGCGCTGCAGGTCGTGCGTCGTCATGCCATGTCCTCCAGCTGTCGGCGCAAAGCGGCTCGGGCGTAGCGCAAGCGGCTTTTGGCGGTTTCCAGGCCCACGCCCGTTACCTCGGCGATGTCGGCCACGCTCATGCCCGTTTCCGCCTGCAGCACAAAAGCCTCGCGCTGGGGCAAGGGCAAAGCGTCCAGCGCAGCCAGCAAGCGCTGCGCCTGCTCGCGCGATTCGATCTGGCGCACCGGCCCATAGCCCGAGGGGGCGCACAGGTTTTCGGCCCAAACCTGGCCCTCGTCGTCTGGCTCATCCAAGCTGGCATGTGCCTTGTGCGTGCGGCAGTGATCCACCATGCGGTTGTGCGCCAAGGTAAACAGCCAAGTGGTAAAGCGCGCGCGCACCTCGTAACGCGCAGCCTGCCCCACCACGGCCAGCCAAACGTCTTGCAGCAGATCGTCGGCTAAGGCGCTATTGCCTACATGACGGTACAGATAGCGCCACAAGCGCTGGGCGTGCCGATCGTACAGGGCGGCAAACGCAGCCACCTCGCCTTGTGCATAGGCTTGCATCAGTTCCTCATCAGGGCGGGCGGCGGTTTGCATGCAGGCATTATGCCGCCCAGCGCCCTGTTCGCTTTCTGCTTTTTACCAAGCCGGCGGATCGGGCACATACCGACGCGGGGCCGTATCCGGAAAAGGCTGCGGCGGCACCACGGCTTGCCCGTCGTATTGCGGAATGATGCCCATGGCGACCAGATTGTCGTAGCTGTCGTAGCGGATGATCACGATTTGCTCCGGGCGGCTGCTTCGGCGCTCAAATGTAGTGTGTGTAACGGCCGAACCCTCACGCTCACCATGCCCTGTTCCCAACCGTGAGCCCTCATAGGGCATGGGACTTGCATCGGCTGCCGCTTCTGCCGCTGGCGCCCTTTGCATGCTTTTGCTCGACGCAGCACTTTCATTCATGCCTCTGCCGATCTGGGGCCTGGGGATGGGGATGGGATGCTCGTATTTTTCATTGTATAGCGCAACGCCAATCACCCCCACATTGTCTGGCCGCCCCGTGCGCGAGGCATAGGCATTGGGCAGGGATGTGAAATGGAAAGCCGCCACTTCCTGATCGCTTTTACGCCATCCGTTGATCGAGTACCACTGCCCTTCCGTGAGCACATAACCCGTTTGCCGCACCGATGCCGTTTGGCCCGTGATGACATTGACGCCGTCCACCGACACCACGGCCTCTATCCGGCGCGGCCGCCCCCACACGGGCTCCATACGGTTCTGCGCCGCATCGGGCCGCGCCATAATGGAAATACCGTAGCGTGCACCCGGCTGGCCCGCTATCCAATACTCGCCCCGATGGCGATAAACCGGCAACTCGCGGCCACTTTCACGGTTGATGATACGCACCCACGCCACCGGCCCCTGCACTTGTGTAACCACCGGCGCAGGCACAGCGGGAACGGCCCTTGAGGGTTGCGCGCAAGCCGTTTGCGCCACACTGGCCAGCAACATCGGCAACAAGGCAAGCCCCAAGCGGCGTCTGACAACGAATCGGTTGGCGGGTTGAACAGCAGTTTTCATGAGCCTCTCTCCTTTTGGCTGATTGACAGATACCAGCACTGAAACGATGCTGCGCGCCTTTCGGGGTTAAAACCCCTTGCGCAAAACGTAAACAGATGCAACTTCTCGCCCAGCGCGCTCGCCACTTGACGACCGCAATCAATCTCCACTATCTGGTTTCTGATGCAGGTGGCACAGCAGGCTCTGCCACACCTTCACCCGCCCCATCAGGCGGGGTAACGGTATCTTCCGCTTGAGGCGTGCTCGTGTCATCCTCCCGCCACGCATCTGGGCTGGGTTCAATGCGTTGCAGTTTGTCATCGGCCAAACCGGCCAGCAACACCTTGCCTTTGCCCAGTGCGCGAAACTCGCCATAGCGGGCATTGCTGAACACGCGGCCCTGCCCTTCGGGGAAGAAATAGGCGTTGGTGACCACCACCCAATCGCCTTTCATGTATTTCAGCGGAATAACCACTTCGTTGGCCGCCAGCGCTTCGCCCGAACGGTATCGGCGCTGCAGAGTAGCAATGCCCTGCGCATCCAGGCTGGCTACCAGCAAAGCAGTGCCCTGTATAGGATCAAGCCCGCTCTGGCCGCGGCCGTCGGCAGCCTCTTCATCCCCGTACACCAGCTTGGCGGGCAAGTCAAAGTTCAAGGCCATGTAGTCACCCTGCATGAGTGAACGAGGATCGCGCGGCGCCAAAGGCATATAGATTTTTTGGCCTTGTGCCAGCACCTGCTCTTTCTTCATCACATCCCATTGCGTCACCACCAGCGCCAGCAGCAGGGCCACAACCAGCCCTGCACGCTGCATGACCATGCTGCGGCTGCTCGCAGACGCACCTGTATCTGCCGACTGCGAGGCGTGCACGGCAGCAGCCCGCCTGCCCCACAGGTGTAACGCCCCCAGCGCCAACGCCAAAAGGCCGCCCATAACCATCAACAACCCTGCCTTGTGCAGCAGTGGCCATTGCAATGCGTAGTAAAAAGATGAAAGTTGCGCCAGCAATACCAACAGCGCCAGCACCACCATGCGCCGCCGCCCCGTTACCCATGCAACGGTAAACAGCACGGCCAGCACCCCCATGTTGGGAATGACAAAGGCCAGCACAGCCCACGCGCCATACAGCACCAGCCACAAAGCGCGCTCTGGCGACACAAGGCCGTAGTTATCCTCTTGTGAAGAAGGTCTGCCATGCGCCCCTGCCTTCTCACCCGCCCCCAATTGCTGACGCTGCCAAGGCTGATACACCCAATTCCACACCAGCCACAGGCCAGAGGCCAGAACCCAAAGGCAAGAGCTTATCGACCAGAAATTGAAGTGAAACAACGCTGCCGTGCCCGCATCGGACACATCGGCCGAACCAAGGCGTGTTGCCGACCAAGCAAACATACCCAAGCGCTCGCTGACGACCAGCAACAAGCCTATGCCGACACCGTTCATGAAGGTGTGCGTTTTGGATACCCACGCCGCACCGCCCCAACGCGACTCGTAAGCGCACCATAGCCACCACACCCCACACAGCAACCAGAGGGAATAGATATAGG
>JAGOGU010000093.1 GCA_017996515.1 Allobrachymonas sp. | reverse complement strand
CGCCCGCTTCATGGGGCGCACCGGCATCAATGTCATGACTCGGCTGATGGGCTTGGTGCTGGCGTCTTTGAGCGTGGAAGTCATCAGCGAAGGGCTGAAAAAGATGTTTCCTGCCATCATGGGCTGACGCCACAATAGCCCGACGCGCAGGTTATCTGTCCACAAAACAATGACTGAGAATGGAAATTTGCCTCCATTATTCATACAAAATATACTTAATATCATTTACTATATTGATATGCATATACTGCCATTAGCGCAGCACGCAGTGGCCGATTGACATTTTGTATGTTGTACGCGGATTCAAACCCAAGGAGAAATGATGGACACCTCGACCCCACCAACCACCGTCAACTGGACTGCCCTGCTGGACTCGTGGGACAAGCAGCAAACCGCCTATATCGCGTTTCGCGAAGATCGCTTCAACGTCATGATTCAGGCGCTGGGCGACCATGTGGGCACCAGCTTCACCTTTGTGGATTTGGGTTGCGGCCCCGGCTCGCTGACGCAGCGCATTCTGGATGCCTTTCCGCTGGCCAAGGCCATTGCGGTCGATACCGACCCCGTGCTGCTGGCCATGGCGCACCAGTCTTTGGCGCGGTTTGGCGACCGCGTCACGATTGTGGATGCCGATATGCGCGCGCCCAACTGGATGGCGCAATTGCCTGCGCAACAGATTGATGCCGCCGTATCCACCACGGCGCTGCACTGGCTGCGCCCCGAGCAGCTCATCCAGGTGTATGCCGATATCGCCACCTGCATGCCCGAAGGCGGCATCATCCTCAACGGCGACCATCTAGCCTATGACCGCACGGATCGCATCTCCATCCACCTGGCCGAGGCCGACAAAGACCGCGCCCTCAAACTCGCCCTGGCGCAATCTAACGTGATGGATTGGGACCGCTGGTGGCAAGCCGCCGAGCAGCAACCCGCCCTGCAAGCCGCCTTTGCCGAGCGCGCGCGCCGCCAGGCCGATGCCGACACGCGTTATGGCAGCCGCCACGACGCCAACCTCAACACCCTTTCGCTGCACATGCTGGCGCTGCGCCAGGCGGGCTGCACCGAAGTGGGCACCATCTGGCAACGCTTTGACGACCGCGTGCTGATGGGCGTCAAGGGGCGCAAGTTCATCGAGCAGAACAAAACCTCGGTCAGCGATCAGGTATCGAATTACTGGAACGACCCCCAGCGCTCGCAGGAGTACGACACCGATTCCATGCACCCCCCGGGCTATGACCGCGAAGCCGCTTATGCCGCATGGCGCAAAGAGTTTGCCAGCGTCATGCCGCCTGCGCCCGCCAATGTGCTGGATCTGGGCTGCGGGCCGGGTTTTGTCAGTGTCAACCTCGCGGGCATGGGCTATCAGGTGCGCGGCATCGACATGGCCGAAAACATGCTCAAGCGCGCGCGCGAAGATGCCCAATCCAAAGGGCTGAACGTCACCTTTGAACTGGGCAACGCCACCCATCCCACGGGCTCCCCCAAATCGTACGACGCCATCGTGAGCCGCTACCTGTTCTGGACGCTGCCCGACCCCATGCGCACGCTCACCACCGCCAAAGAATTGCTCAAGCCCGGCGCGCTCATGGCCGTGTTTGACGGCACCTGGTATGCCAAAGGCTGGAACCAGAGCGACTACGTGGGCAAGCCTTGGTACGACCTGTGGTACGAGGTGTACAACGCCCGCACCCGCAACAACCTGCCACTGATGACCGACAACGACGCGCCTAAAGTCGCCGCCCTGCTGGAAGCGGCCGGCTACGAAAACGTGCAATGGCGCCCGCTGAAAGAAGTCGAAGCCATGAACCTGCGCACCATGGGCACGGAACATGACGACGGCGAAACCTATGTGGTGTGGGGGTATGCACCCAAAGCATAAAGCGCTTGCCCCGGCTGCTGCGCCAGATGCCACAGCATCTGCCAGCGGCCCGCACACCGTCCCAACGAGCGGCGAGGCTTGCGCGCCCGGCACCCCTGTAGCTCGCAAGCTTGGTGCTGCTCCATCCTTATTCCGCCTCACAGAGCGGTTTAGTGTGCTGCGCGACTTTGCCAGCCTGCCCACCTATGTGCAGTTGCTGCTGGTGACGCAACTGTTTTTCAACATCGGCTTTTACATGGTGCTGCCCTATCTGGCCACCTATCTGGGCGAATCGCTGGGGCTGGCGGGCGCCACCATCGGCCTGATTCTGGGGCTACGCTCTTTCTCGCAACAGGGGCTGTTCGTGCTGGGCGGCACGCTCACCGACCGCTACGGCCCGCGCGCCATCATCCTGATCGGCATCCCCATTCGCATTGCAGGCTTTGTGCTGCTGGGCCTGAGCACGCAGCTGGCAGGCGTGGTGGCGGGCGTGGTGCTGATCGGCTTTGCCGCGGCCCTGTTCTCGCCTGCGGTGGAATCGTCCATCGCCCGTGCCGCGGGCGAAGTGGAACAAAGCACCGGCCTGCCGCGCACGCAGGTGTTTGCCATGGGCTCGGTGGCGCTGCAAACCGGCGCTACCTTGGGGCCGCTGATCGGCACGCTGTTGCTGCTGGTGAACTACCGCTTTGCCTGCCTGGTGGCAGCAGGCATTTTTGTTTGCGTGTGGCTGGCCTATTACTTTCTGTTCCCCGCCATTGCACCGCTGCACAAAAACGAATCCGTCCTCCAGGGTTGGGGCGAAGTGCTCAACAACCGCATGTTTCTGTGGTTTGCGCTGGCCAACAGTACCTATCTGCTGGCCTACAACCAGCTGTATCTGGCCTTACCGGTAGAGTTGAAGCGCTCCATGGGCAACGACAACATGCTGGGCGTGCTGATGGCCATCAGCGCGGGCATGGTGATCGTGGGGCAGGTGTGGCTCACCGCTTGGGCGCGCCGCAAGCTGCGCTGGCAGCGTGCCATTCCTGCGGGCTTTTCCATCATGGCGGCAGGCTTTGCCGCTATTGCGTTGGCCAGCTTGGTGCTGCCCTTGCCCCAGCCGTGGTCGATTGCGCCTGCCTTGGCCATGATTGTGCTGTTTACCCTGGGCAAAATGCTGGCCAGCCCGTTCACTGCCGATTTGGTGGCGCGCCTGGCCCATGAGCGGCGGCTGGGCGCCTACTACGGGCTGCTCAACTCCTTTGGCGGCTTGGCCGTGCTGTTGGGCAGCACCGGCATTGGCGCACTGCTGGGCAAAGGCACGCATGGCGTGCACGTGGCCATGCCCTGGTTCGTCACCATTTTGCTGCTGGCGTTCAGCGCGGGCATCATCGTGCTGCTGATCGTGCGCTACAAACTGGGGCAGGAAAAAGCCATCATCGTCCCTCTCCCGTTAGCGGGAGGGAAAAAGACAGATGAGACCCCGAAATCTAGAACATGCTGAAAGCCAGGCACTAAATCCCTTTCAAGCCAAATGCGGAAGAATCTTGGACCCTGCCAATTGATTTTTCACACAAGACGGACGGAGCGTGGATTTATAGCAAAGCGCAGCAGCACCGTAGCAGAGACTGCGTTTGCCGGCTACGCACAGCCAGCAATCATGCGTAAAAAATATGCCCCCCTTTACAATGCACACAATCTTTCTCACACACCCCTTCTCATGAAACGACCGATCGCCCTTGTCAGTAGTCGTGCAGGGAGAAGACTTGCCCGTTGGTTAAAACAAACCCAGCGTCTGTCTCGAAAAACCATTGCCTTGGCTTTGCTGTTGACAGGCGCAACCTTGGTTGCTCTGGTTTCTCTCGGGTTTGCCTATCTGGCAGAGTTTGCACTGGCATTAAACCATCGCTGGACGCAAGCCTACCCCTTGGCTGCTTTTTTTGTTCTTCCCCTTGCAATGATGCTGCTGCGCTGGCTTACCGGTCGCTTTGCCCCCTATACAGCAGGCAGCGGTATTCCCCAAGTTCTTGCCGCACTCTCTCTGCCAGCGGGGGCGCCCAAGAACCGACTGCTTCCTATAGGGCAGACATTGCTGAAAATCCCTCTGACCTTCCTGGGCATGCTTGCAGGCGCGTCCATTGGGCGAGAAGGGCCATCCGTTCAGGTAGGTGCTGCGGTCATGGCTTCCTGGGGGCGATGGTGCAAAAAATACAACCTGTCGTTCAAAGGCCTGCGCGAAAACGACTTGCTGGCCGCTGGCGCCGCGGGTGGGCTGGCGGCTGCATTCAACGCTCCGTTGGCCGGAGTTGTATTCGCCATCGAAGAACTGGGGCGCTCCGTTGCCTTGCGCTGGGAACGGCAAATTTTCATCAGCGTATTAGCTTCCGGTTTTATTCTGGTTGCCATTGAAGGCAACCATACGTATTTTTCAGGTTTTGATGGGCACGCCACCACCAATATGCTTGGTTGGGTTTTGCTTTGTGCCCTGGTATGCGGCATATGCGGGGGGCTGTTCTCTCTTTTCCTCAGCAAAGGCGCCACATGGTTGGCTCCCACCGCTTGGCGCAACTGGATGCGTGCACACCCTGTGTTGTTGGCAGGTATATTCGGCTTGGCATTGGCGTTTTTGGGTTATTCCTGCAACGGACTGACTTATGGCACCGGTTATGAAGCGGCTGCCAATGCCTTGCACAGGCAAACGGAAACAGGGTATGGATTGGCCGGTGCAAAATGGCTGGCAACCATTCTGTCTTACTGGGCAGGTATTCCTGGTGGCATCTTCACGCCGTCACTGACAATCGGCACCTTGCTGGGCACGCACATTGCCCAAATAACCGGCTCATTGACCATTATTGACGTTCTGGCACTCCTTTGCATGACGGCCTTTCTGTCTGCCGCCACACAGGCACCGCTTACAGCCAGCGTCGTTGTCATGGAAATGACTGGTAGCCAGGATTTGCTGTTCTGGATGCTGATTGCGGCCATTCTGGCCTCAATGATCGCCCGCCGTTTTTGCCCGGAACCGTTTTATCACTTCGCTTCCAATCGTTTTCGCCAACGCGCCCGCGAAGAATGCGCACAGGGAAAAACTGTATCTGCCGGCAATTAACAGCCAAGGCCATGCAACTCAGGCGAAAACAGAATGTAGCTCACAAAACGTCAAGTGCAGACGCACCCGTTCATTCTTGCCAAGGGGTCGTGCAGGCAAAATGGCATCCTGCAATTTGCGCGCCATGAGGTATTGCAATTGAATAGCCACATACGCAGAATCCTTTGCCTCTTTCACCAATGTATGCATTGGCCAGCACCACCGCCACTCGATCGCAAAAGCACCTGACCAAACGCAAATCGTAGGTGATGAAACGGGGTAGGCCATGCCCGGCATTTTCGCAAGTCCCGCAACTGAATTTGCAGGGTCAAGTCCAGGCTGGAAACAGATTCATCCAGCACGATCAGCTTTGGGTATGGTGCCAATGCGCGTAGCCTACGGGTTCTAGGCGACTACAGCACGGCATCAGCGTTGTTTATGCTTTTTTCGAACGAGGTCGAGCAAGGAAAGACGTGCTGGCAAGGTGCCAAGCACGGCAATAGCCCATGCACCGTGGCGCGTATTGGCAACGCCGATGACGCGCTTTTTTGCCTCATAGGCTCCGCATTGGAAAATTATGAAGACCATCTACCCATAAAAAATGCCCCGTTTCCGGGGCATTTTCATGGCTTGCGCCAGTGGTGCAATCGTGCTTGCCGTGGCTTATACCACGCTGGCTTTTTGCACCAAACGGGTAGCGACCCAGCTCTTGGTTTTGGAGATGGGACGGCCTTCCGTGATTTCGATGATGTCGCCGAGTTTGTACTCGCCCTTTTCATCGTGGGCGTGGTACTTGCTCGTTTTGATCACGATCTTGCCGTAGATCGGGTGCATCACGCGACGCTCGATCATCACGGTCACGGTTTTGTTGCGCTTGTCGCTTACCACCTTGCCAATCAAGGTGCGCTTCAGAG
>JAGOGU010000092.1 GCA_017996515.1 Allobrachymonas sp. | reverse complement strand
CATTCAGGCCAACGACAAGGCGCTGTACTGAGCCCAGACAGCGGTTTACGGTTTAACGGTAGCAACACGATACGCACACAGCACAGGAGCGCACCCGACCATGTGGTATTTCATCTGGATCATCGGCCTGGGGTTGGCCATTACCTTCAGCATTCTCAACGCCTTGTGGCTGGAAAAGCGTTTTGAGAAGAAAGAATAAACCCCGCAGAATTTACAGCTTGGGAATGCGCACGCGGCTGATCATGAGCGAGCCAGACAGCGCAAACAGCAGCACCAGCGGGTGCAGGGTATAGCCCCCAAAGCGCACGCTACCGCCCAGCAACTGCGCGCCAATCCAGCCCTGGGCGGCGGCGGCCCACAGCAAAAAGACCAGCAGGATCGAGGTGGGAATGGGTGTGCCCTCGAAATATTTGACCTTGTCGGTGCCGGCAGAAAGCTCTTCTGCCGTTACGTTGAAGCGCGCCAGCCGTGACACGCCACAAGCCACGAAATAGCCCAGCACAATGCGATCCCACAAGCCCTGCATGCCGCAGCCATAGGCGATGACGGCGGGCGCCACGCCGAAAGAAATCACGTCCGCCAGCGAATCCAGCTCCCGCCCCAAAGGCGATGATATATGCCGCCAGCGCGCCACGCGGCCATCCAACGCATCAAACACGAAAGCGGCCAGCACCAGCGCACAGGCGTAGTACACGTGCACGACCTGCTCGTCCTGGATGTAAGAGATCATCGAGAACAAGGCGCCCACGCCGCAAATCGCGTTACCCAGCGTGAACCAATCCGCCAGATGGAAGCTGCGGATCATGGAGAACAGCTTGGGTTTTTCAGATGGTTGAACCATGCGGCATTATCGGCTGATGGAGCGGGCCAATCCGGCCCGCATCATGAAAAAATGCGGTCGCCAGATGTAACCACTGGATTGGGCACTGGGGATGCCAACGCGCGCTCCAAGGCATCCATGAACAGGGCAGCCACGTTGCAGCCAGCCTGGTCGTGAATTTCGCGGAAGCAGGTCGGGCTGGTCACGTTGATTTCCGTCACCTTGGTGCCGATGATATCCAGCCCGATCAGCAGCAGCCCGCGCGGCACCAGCACGCGGCCAATGGCCTGCGCCACGGCGCGATCGGCATCGGTCAATGGTTGCGCCACGCCCTTGCCGCCTGCCGCCAGGTTGCCGCGCACCTCCCCCCCTTGCGGAATGCGCGCCAGGCAATACGGCACGGGCTCACCGCCGATGATGAGCACGCGCTTGTCGCCTTGCTCGATTTCGGGCAGAAACTGCTGCACCATCATGGTGTGACTGCCGCCCCCGTTGAGCGATTCAATGATGCTGCCCAGGTTCAGCCCATCATCCTTCACGCGGAAAATACCCATGCCTCCCATGCCGTCCAGCGGCTTGCAGATGATGTCGCGGTACTGCGCATGAAAGTCGCGCACATGCTGCGGGTTGCGCGTCACCAGCGTGGGCGCAATGTATTCGGGGAACTCCAGAATGGACAGTTTCTCGGGCTGGTTGCGCAAGGCCTGCGGCGAGTTGAACACGCGCGCGCCCTCGCGCTCGGCTTGTGTGAGCAGGTGAGTGGCGTAGAAATACTCGCTGTCAAATGGCGGGTCTTTGCGCATCAGCACCGCATCAAACGTATGCAGCGCTACACGGCGCGCGCCGGTTTGTTCAAACCAGCGCTCGCCCTTGCCGTTGTTGCCCGTGAGGCGGATATCACGCACATCGGCGCTGACTTTTTCGACCTGCTGCCCGCCCCTCTGCCAGAACATATGCTGCGGTTCGCAGGCACTCACGCGCCAGCCGCGCGCCTGCGCCTCCTGCATCATGGCGAAGGTGCTGTCTTTGTACACAGCGAACGATTCCAGCGGATCGGCAATAAAAAGCAGGTTCATGGCGGGGTCTTTCTCCAACACATCATTCTCAAAAAGCAGGGGGCGAATCAGTCGCCCCTTGTCAGCTCTTGCGTGATTGTTTATGCCATCTGGGCAATCATTACATCGCCGAAGCCCGAGCAGCTCACCTGCGTGGCGCCTTCCATCAGGCGGGCGAAGTCGTAAGTGACCTGCTTGCTGAGAATGGCTTTTTCCATGCTGCTGATGATGAGGTCGGCCGCTTCCGTCCAGCCCATGTGGCGCAACATCATTTCGGCACTCAAAATTTCGGAGCCGGGGTTCACATAATCTTTGCCCGCATATTTGGGCGCGGTGCCGTGCGTGGCCTCGAACATGGCAACGCTGTCAGACAGGTTGGCACCAGGCGCAATGCCAATGCCGCCAACTTGTGCCGCCAAGGCATCGCTGATGTAGTCGCCGTTGAGGTTGAGCGTGGCAATCACGCTGTATTCAGCCGGGCGCAGCAGAATCTGCTGCAAAAAGGCGTCGGCAATGCTGTCTTTGATGGTGATTTCTTGGCCCGTTTTGGGGTTTTTGAAGGCGCACCACGGGCCGCCATCCACCTCGACCGCGCCGAATTCTTTTTTGGCCAGCGCATAGCCCCAATCGCGAAAGCCGCCTTCGGTGAACTTCATGATGTTGCCCTTGTGCACCAGGGTCACACTGGGCTTGTCGTTATCAATCGCGTACTGAATGGCCTTGCGCACCAGGCGCTCGGTGCCTTCGCGTGAAACGGGCTTGATGCCGACCCCCGATGTGGCGGGGAAACGAATTTTTTGCACACCAAATTCGCTCTGCAAAATCTGGATGAGTTTTTTCGCCTTGTCGCTCTCGGCCTCGAATTCGATGCCGGCGTAAATGTCTTCGCTGTTCTCGCGGAAGATAACCATATTGGTTTTTTCTGGCGCCTTGACCGGAGATGGCACGCCTTTGAAATACTGAATCGGGCGCAGGCACACATACAAGTCCAGCTCCTGCCGCAGCGCCACGTTGAGCGAGCGGATGCCGCCGCCCACCGGCGTGGTCAGCGGGCCTTTGATGGAAACCACATAGTCGCGCACGGCGTGCAGCGTTTCTTCGGGCAGCCACACATCGGGGCCATACACCTTGGTGGATTTTTCGCCCGCATACACCTCCATCCAGTGGATTTTGCGCTGGCCGCCATAGGCCTTGGCCACAGCGGCATCCACCACCTTGATCATCACGGGGGTAATGTCCGCGCCCGTGCCATCGCCCTCGATGAACGGGATGATGGGCTGGTCAGGCACGTTCAGGCTGAAGTCTGCATTGACGGTGATTTTTTTGCCTTCGGCAGGAATCTGGATGTGCTGGTACATAGAGAGGTGCTCCGGTTGGGTGCCAAAACCTTTGGCGAACAGCTTGTGCGGACGATTCTATAGACAAAATACCAGCGACCGCATCAGGTATTTGTACGGCTACGCAAATAGGGCCTCTTGGCTTTGAGCGGGTTTATTCGGTGTAGATTACCTCTGGATGAGCAGCAGAGGCAGCAATATGGACAAAACACCTCTCGAACTGGCACTTGCCTTGATGCAAGCACCGGGCAACACAACGTTTGATATTCCTTTGGCGCTTCCCGAGCAAGGATTGGGCGATCTTGAAACGCTGCGCTGTCTGGCCCCAAAAGTATTGGGTGAGGCAGCACAACTGGGAAACAGCACCACTTTGGCACATATGGATCCGCCCACCGAAACAATCAGCTGGGCAACAACTCTCTGGAATGCCAGCCTCAATCAAAATTTGCTCCATCCGGCAACCTCGCCCTTTGCATCCGGGGCTGAAGCAACCTGCATATCCTGGCTGGCTCCATTTTTCGGAATGAGCGGAGGGCACTTCTGCTCCGGCTCAACCTTGGGCAACCTCACGGCGCTTTGGGCCGCCAGAAACTGCAAGGGCGTGACACGCGTTTTTGCATCGGAGTTGGCACACAACAGTATCTCGAAGTGCTGCAATATGCTTGGCCTGCAATACGAAAGCTTGCCAGTTAACGATGACATGACAGTGCAAGTGCCTGCATCTGGTCTGCAAGGAAGCTGTCTGGTACTGACTGCGGGTACAACGGGCGGTGGCGCCATTGATCCCTTGCATGTACATACCGATGCCGATTGGGTGCATGTGGATGCGGCATGGGCAGGGCCTTTGCGCTTGACCGGAAAATATGCGCCCTTGCTGGACGGCATTGAGCGTGCGGATTCTGTTGCTGTTTCTGCGCACAAAATGCTGCTGCAACCCAAAGACTCTGCCTTTGTGCTATTCAAACACTACAACGATGTGCTGCCTTCCATTTCCACGGCGGGTGCTTATCTGGCCAAACCTACAGTGGGCATTCAAGGCTCTCGATCGGCAGCGGCCACCGTTGTACTGAGCTATTTGCTGGCTCGCGGCAGACATGGTGTGGAGCAAACGATATGCACCTTGATGCGTAATGCAGAAACCCTTTATGCTTATCTTTCGGCATCGCCACACTACATATGTGCCGTCAGGCCGGTAACCGGAGTCAATGTCTTCCAGCACCGCCATATGTGCACCTCGGAACTTTTAAGTCACTTGCCGGAAGGCACCTTTTCTACTTTCAGATATCGGGATGAGGATTGGGTCAGATCCGTATCAGCCAACCCGAACGCCGACGTGGAACAAATCATCCATTGGCTAGACCGAGCATGCGCTTGATGTCTCTTGCAAGTTCAGAATGCCCAACGCAGCGTGTGTACGCAAAAAACAGCCCCCGGAAAAAACCAGGGGCTGCGCGCTGACTGGGCTTGCCAGATGATTTTTACAGCGTGGCCATATCGATCACAAAGCGGTATTTCACATCGCTTTTGAGCATGCGCTCGTAAGCGTCGTTAATGGCATCCATGCGGATGACTTCCACATCGGACACGATGTTGTGCTCGCTGCAAAAATCCAGCAGCTCTTGCGTTTCTTTCAGGCCGCCAATCAGCGAGCCGGCCACGTTGCGACGCTTGAAAATCATCGGAACGGTAGAAAGCGCAGGGTTGACGTTACCTATCAGACCGACAAACACCAGCGTGCCATCGAGTTTCAGCGTCGGCATATAGGGATTCACATCATGCTCATAAGGCACGGTGTCGATAATCAGGTCGAACTGGTTGGCAGCCGCCTGCATTTGCGCAGCATCGGTAGACAAAATCACCTGATCGGCGCCCAAGCGTTTGGCATCGTCGGCTTTGTTCGGGCTGCGCGAAAACAGGCTCACTTCAGCCCCCAAGGCGTGCGCCAGTTTGATGGCCATATGCCCCAAACCACCCAGGCCGATGACAGCTACCTTGCTGCCCTTGCCGACCTTCCAATGGCGCAGCGGCGACCACGTGGTGATGCCTGCACACAAAATCGGCGGCACGGCCTTGGTATCGAGGCTCTCCGGCACTTTGAGCACAAAAGCGTCGCTCACGGTGATGCTTTTTGAGTAACCGCCGTAAGTGCGGCGGCCATCGTGTCTGTCGGTAGAGTCATAGGTCAGCACAAAACCGTTGTCGCAATATTGCTCCAAATGGTTGTGGCATGGCTCACATGTGCGGCAGCTATCAACCAGGCAGCCAACGCCGACCAAATCGCCCACCTTGAATTTGCTCACTTGGCTGCCCACAGCGGTGACGCGGCCAACAATCTCGTGGCCGGGCACCACGGGGTAAGTGGTGCCGCCCCAGTCGTTGCGCGCGGTGTGCAAATCGCTGTGGCACACGCCGGTGTACAGAATATCGATCACCACATCATCCGGGCGCGGGTCGCGGCGCTCGAAGCTGAAAGGCACCAGTGGGGTGTCATGCGAATGGGCGGCATAGCCTTGTACGGTTTGGGGCATGGTCAATTTCCTTTCCGGCAGCAAAGCCTGTTCAAACCGCCCCCACCATATACCTTTTTGCACACAGGGTGAAGCAGGATTTTGTTTACCGCGTTGTGTG
>JAGOGU010000091.1 GCA_017996515.1 Allobrachymonas sp. | reverse complement strand
ATATAGGCCTCGAACCCGGCTTTTTTGAGAGTGCGCACCACTTCGGCTGCGCGCTCATCCACCAGTTGGGGATCAATATGGTGAACGGATGCCGGAACCTCGACGCGTTTGCCGAAGGTGTGCTGGCCCGCGGCAGAATCGTTTTTGCCGAGGAGCTTGTTGATAAGGCGCTTGATCATGACTGTCAGCGAGTAGGAAAAAGGTCAAGAATACGCCATCCCCGCTCTTGCGCCACTGCACGCAAACTGGCAGAGGGATTGGTGGCAACCGGCTGCTGTGCCCGCTCAAGCAAAGGCAGATCGTTGGGCGAATCAGAATAGAACGTGAGGTGCACATTGTCCCACCCCAAGCCACGCACGGCCAGCCAGCGTTCCAGATTGTGCACCTTGCCTTCGCGCAGATTGGCCTCGCCCAGCATTTCGCCACTGATGCTGCCTTGCGGGGTGTATTGCAGCTCAGTGGCCAGAATATGGTCTGTGGCAAAGCCGAATTGCGCCCCGACTGCATCGGCAATAAAGCGGTTGGTGGCCGTGGTCAGCACCAGCGTATCGCCCGCATGGCGATGGTGCTGCAACAAATCCAGCGCGGGCTGCAAGATGTGCGGCTGGATAAATTCACGCACATACTGCTGCTGCACCTCGCGCAGCTGCTGCGCAGGCATGCCCTGGATGGTTTGCGTCACAAAGCGGATATACACACCCATGTCGAGCCGGCCTCGCTGGTAATCGGCATAGAACTGCTCGTTGCGCTTTTCGACTTCTTCGGGGTGCGTCCAGCCCATGGCATTGGTAAAACGCGTCCAGGTAAAGTCCGAATCAATGGGCAATAAAGTGTGATCCAGATCAAAAAGGGCGATGCGGGCTGGGTCGGTCATGTCAGTAAGTTTCTTCTTCAAGCATTTGCCTAATCAATGGAATGGTGATGGCACGGCTGTTTTGCAGCGCGTATTCATCCAGCATTTGCAGCAAGGCCATGAGGCTGCCGGTATCACGGGCAAATCGCCTTTGCATATAGGCCACCACTTCTTCACTCAGCGCCAGGCCGCGGTGATGTGCCGCTTCCTGCAAAGCCTGTTTGACTTCTGCATCTGACAACAATTGCAAGGCAAAAACCTGCCCCCAGCCCAGCCGGGTGCGCAAGTCTTCGCGCAGCGGCAAATCGGTTGTGGGCAAGCGGCCTGCCGCCAAAACCCAGCACGGCTGGCCGTTGGCTGGCGTGCTGGTATGCACGAACCAGTTGAAGGCCGTGTGCTGCTGCGCCGCGTCGAAACGATCCACATCGTCCAGCACAATGGCTTGCCAATGGGCATCAAACTCTGGCGCGGCACCCGGGTGGCATGGCACGGATGCATCCAGCCAACCCACTTGCAGCCCGCGCTGTTGCAAAGATGCGCGCACGGCCTGCAATAAATGCGTTTTGCCAGAACCGGCATCCCCCCACAAATACGTGGGCGTTTGGGGTAATTCTGGCGCTGCCACCGCTTGCCGCAAATAGGACAGCGCTAAGCCGTTGGAGCCTGCAACAAACCGGTCCAGTCCGGACGATGCATTCCAGTTCAAAGCGAGCGTGAGTTGTTTCATGTTGGCGCGTCAAAGCGCGTATTGTAGAAGAGGCCTTGCTGGCAATGCAGAAAGCAAGCAACTCAGCCCTTGTACAGAATGCTCTGGAAATAGCGCTCGCGCACGCGCCGAATGGCCACCAGCAGTACGGCGCTGGTCGGCAAAGCCAGCAATATGCCGATAAAACCAAACAGCTGCCCGAATGCCAGCAAGGCAAAAATCACCGCCAGCGGATGCAGGCCAATGCGTTCGCCCACCAAGCGCGGCGTGAGGAAAAAGCTCTCTGTGACCTGCCCCGCGCCATACACCACCAGCACCATGATGGTGGCTTTGGCAAGCCCCAACTGCATCACGCCCACCACAAAAGCCATCAGCAACCCGATGGCAAAGCCCACATAAGGCACGAACATGGCCAAGCCCGTGAAAATGCCGATAGGCCACGCCAAATCCAGGCCAAACAGCATCAAACCGATGCTGAAAAACAGTGCCATGATGGTCATGACCAACAGTTGCCCACGAAAATATTGCCCCAGAACGGCATCGGCCTCCTTGAAAAAGCTGCTGACTGAATCCCGCATGCGCAAAGGCACAAGTTTGTACAAAGTACCGATGAAACGCTCCCAATCCAGCAACAGGTAATACAGTGCCAGGGGAATCAGCGTAAGGTTTCCCAAAATGGACAGGGCGACGTTCCCTCCCATCACCAGCGAAGAAACCACAGAACTTGCTGCCGCTTTGCCCGCAACCATCGCATCGGGAGATTGGAATTTTGCCGCGATCCATTCGCCAATGGTCTGAATATCGATATCCAGACGCATCGCAAACCCGTAGCGCGCCAAGACGGTCTCAATCCAGCTTTTGGCCTTGATGAACAAAGCTGGCAATTGCCGGGCAAACTCCGGTGCCTGCTTGATGAACAGAGGAATCACCAACATAAAAACGCCCACCACCAGCAGCAGAAAAACAATTTCCACAATCAGCACCGCCAACCAGCGCGGCATGCGGCCACTAAACCAGGCATCCACCCTATCCACCAACGGATTGAGCGCATACGCCAGCACACCCGCCACGGCAAAAGGCAGCAAAACAGGCGCCAACAGCCACACCAGCACCACGGCAACCGTGCCTATCACCGCCCAGGAAACAACGCGTTTTTGGTATTTGGTAAATTGCATGGCAGGCTTGTCTTGAAAGAAGGTTTTACAATACGCCGCATGCGCACGTGGCGGTTTTTCGTGCGCAATTAACAGCATGCAAATTTTATAGTTTACGCAACATTTTCATTTGCGGCTTCGTTGCTTTTTTGCCCTGTTTGCAGCAACCAGACAGGGTTTGGATTTATCTACATGCAAACTCCCATTTCCTACAAAGACGCCGGTGTCGATATTGATGCTGGCGACGCACTGGTTGAACGCATCAAGCCACTTGCCCAAAAAACCCTGCGCGAAGGCGTGCTGGCCGGTATCGGCGGATTTGGCGCACTGTTTGAAGTGCCCAAAAAGTACCAGGAACCCGTGCTGGTCAGCGGCACCGACGGCGTGGGCACCAAGCTCAAGCTGGCGTTTGAATGGAATGTGCACGACACCGTGGGCATTGATCTGGTGGCCATGAGCGTGAACGATGTGCTGGTGCAAGGCGCAGAACCCTTGTTTTTTCTGGACTACTTCGCCTGCGGCAAATTGGATGTGGATACGGCAGCTGCTGTGGTCGGCGGCATTGCCAAAGGCTGCGAAGAATCGGGCTGCGCCCTGATTGGTGGCGAAACAGCCGAAATGCCAGGCATGTATCCGCCCGGCGAATACGATCTGGCCGGGTTTGCCGTGGGCGCTGTTGAAAAAAGCAAGCTGCTTACCGGCAAAAACATCCAACCCGGCGATGTGATACTTGGCCTGAGCAGCCACGGCGTGCACAGCAACGGTTTTTCGCTGGTGCGCAAATGCATCGAGCGCGCACACGACAAACTGCCGCAAACGCTGGATGGCCTGCCATTTCGCGAAGCCATCATGCGGCCCACGCGCCTGTATGCACGCGCCATTCTGGCGGCATTGGCCAAGCATCCGATCAAGGGGCTGGCACACATCACGGGCGGCGGCCTGCTCGAAAACATTCCCCGCGTCTTGCCTGCACACACGGCGGCAGAACTGCGCTTATCGTCCTGGCCGCAAAGCGAGCTGTTTGCCTGGTTGCAAGCCACTGCCGGCATTGACGACACCGAAATGAACCGCACCTTCAACAACGGCATCGGCATGGTTGTTATCGTGGCGGCAGAGCATGCCGAGGCAACAGCCGCCACTCTGCGCGAGCAAGGTGAAACCGTGCACACCATCGGCCGCATTGTCGAACGCCAGCAGCAGCCTTGTTTGCTGGTGGACTGAAAATTTCTTGGAACAGGAAGTCCGTTGCTGCGCAAAGCAACTCCCAATACCCCTTATCAAGCCCATGAATAAGCCCCATGCTCCGGGCTTTACATGGGCTTTTCTTCTGCCTCATGCCCTCATAGACTGCTGGCTGTGTTAGCTGATGAGCGAATCGGCTGACGTGATCACAGGCACTTCCGCACGGCAGCCAGCCACCCAAACAAAAACAGCAGCTTGGTTCCAAGCTGCCGTTTCGGTTTTCAAGCCCCGCATTTTGTAGGCAACAGAGGCTCAAACAGTTTCATCAAACGGGGCTTTTATACCCCCTGCCCTTGACGCTTAACGCGACGGACAACGCAATCAACGGTTGGCAAACCGGTCTGTTGCTTGCACCAATTGATCCAGAATGCCGGATTCATTGAAGGCATGCCCGGCATCGCCCACCCAGTGCAGTTCTACTGACGCATCTGCCTGCTCCCAGGCGCGGTACAAATCCCAGGCCGTCGCCGCAGGCGTGCACATGTCATAGCGCCCCTGCACAATGACCGTCGGTATGCCTTTCAAACGCTGCACGTTGCGGATCAATTGCCCTTCTTCCATGAAACCGCCGTGAACGAAATAATGGTTTTCAATCCGCGCGAACGCCAAGGCGAAATACGGATCGGTGAAGTGATCGGCCTCGGCGCCCGGTAGCAAGGTGATGGTGCTGCCTTCCCACTTCGACCATGCCTGGGCCGCCTGTAACTGCACCGTTGGCTCTGCAGCAGTTAGGCGCTTGTGGTAAGCGGCTACCAGGTCATGGCGCTCTTCCACCGGGATCGGCGCCAGATATTCTTCCCACAGATCGGGGTAGATTTTGGACGCCCCCTCCTGATAGAACCAGTTGATTTCTTCTTTACGAATGGTGAAGATGCCGCGCAAAATCAGTTCGCTCACATGCTCCGGATGTTGCTGCGCATAGGCCAAGGCCAGCGTGCTGCCCCAGGAGCCGCCAAATACCAGCCATTTTTCCGCCCCCAGCATGCTGCGCAGCCGCTCGATGTCTTCCACCAAATGCCAGGTGCTGTTGTTTTCCAGGCTGGCATGGGGTGTTGAGCGGCCACAACCGCGCTGATCGAACAACAGCACGCAATACTTTTGCGGGTCAAACACGCGGCGATGGGCCGCGTTGCAGCCTCCGCCCGGTCCGCCATGCAAAAACACGGCCGGTTTACCCGCAGGGTTGCCCACCAGTTCCCAATAAATTTGATGCCCGTCGCCCGTATCCATCATGCCTGTTTGGAACGGCTCGATTTCCGGATAAAACCCGCGCTTGCTTGCGGCAATGTCTTGGCGGCTGGTGTTGTGATGAAAGACAGGCATGATTCTTTAAAAAATGAACAAGACATGGATGCGCTGGACACACTGTGCATTGTGCATAGTCTGATGGGCTTGGCGCTCCCACCTTGATGGTGTTGAACAATGACGACGTTGTTAATGACGGATAGGTGATGACAAACAGGCTTACACCATGCGCGCCAGCAGTGCGCCCGCATGGCGCGCCTCCAGCGGCAACCACACTTTCAGCGGGCTGCCATTGGCAATTTGTATATTCTGCCCATCTGCATTCCGCATGGCCTGCAAGGTCACGATCTGGTTGCCTGTGGGGTGGATGATTTCGATGCGGTCGCCAACGGCAAAGCGGTTTTTTACCTCTACCTGCAACCAGCCATCGCGTGCTTCGGTTTTGCTGACTTCACCCACGAACTGGCTGCGCTGCGTTTGCGAACTGCCGGTTTCGTAGTTCTGGTAGGTGTTGGCCGGGCGACGCTCCAGAAAGCCTGCTGTGTAGCCTCGGTTGCTCAACCCTTCCAGCTCGGTAATCAATTCGGGGTTGAATGGCCGGCCTGCCACGGCATCGTCGATGGCGCGGCGGTAAATCTGCGCCGTGCGGCTGACGTAATACAGGCT
>JAGOGU010000090.1 GCA_017996515.1 Allobrachymonas sp. | reverse complement strand
GCCAGACTGTGCGCGCCATTGAGTGCGGGCGGCGGCAGAGTGTACATGTGCTGCGATTGGGCCATAGCCGGTGGTGTTGCGCGGGCAGCGTACAGCCCCGCATCTTGGCGCTGCGCGGAACCGCCACCAGCAGCCCCATCCTGCAGCGGATGGCCGGCAGCGGGACTGCCGGCTTGCGCGTGAAGGCACGCCGCTAGCGACACTAGAAAACAGAGAAGCCTTTTCAATTCATGCTCAAATTTCCGAATTCATCGATTCGGCAGAATATTTTGCAGCAGGCACGGTGAAATATTGGTTCAGTTCTCTTCGATTTCCTTGAGCGATTTGCCACTAGCATCTTTCCAAGCCGTAAGGCCATTAGCCCCGCCGCCATGAATCACTGCAGCTGCGGCGCTCGGGCTAGCAAATTCAGTGTCCTTAGTGAATACAAAAAAATCGCCCTTTTGAACGAGCGTTCCCTCTTGAAGAAGCTTCTTGCGAAGCGCAACGACAAGAGGATGTTGTACTTCTGCGGAAGGTCGCTCGGCGACCACAGCCGTAGATTCCTTGAATACGACGAATCCGCCCTCTGTACGTCGGCCACGTGCCACGGCACCTTTGTTTTTGCACAAAAGTTCTTGCTGCAGCTTGGTGGTTTTGGTAGAGCCTGAAACCGGGGCCAGCAAGTCAGAGCCAAGCACAGGTAGAACTTGCTGAATACGAGATAAAAATACCTCCATGTCTTCGCGATCAGATTCTGGCAATTTAGGATTGCTGGTGTTGGAATTTTCCAGGCGGTAGCGCCCGGCCTGTTTGGCTTCTTGCAACAGACGATTCTCAAGGTAACGAATATGTGCCTTGGTGAGGTTCTCATCCTTGCTTACGAATACGACTACAGCATTCCAGAAATCCTTCACCTTGTGTTGCTTCAGACGGTCGCGGATTACTTCAGCTTCACCAATGTAGGCCAATGCATCTCCACTCTCCGGATCTGCACCGAAGAGGAAATAAACACCAGCACTTTCTGCTTCTTCGCGAAGAAGCAAATCATCAAGTTCCGTTCGCGGAGCAGCCAACGCCTTACCCGTCCAATTCGATACTTCTCCAACACGTAACCGCTTTGCATCTCCATGCGGAAGAAAAAGCTTGATAGTCGCGGATTTCATAGAGATTGAATATTTGAATTAACTCGACCGACAAATAGCGAAGCGCTTTTTAGCGTCCCACAATGCATCCTGCAGCATTTTGGCGTAAAGCATCAATTGATGCTGTACAGAAAATTCTTATTTCTTGCCAATGGAGTCTGCTTCTGCGCTTGCCCACGGAACTGGGAAACCACCTCTCCAGCCCGCCAAAGCTGTTAGAACGCAAGTGCATACATTTACGGCCCAATACAGAGCATCTAAAGGACAAAGTAGCGCCTGCGGCGGAAGCCTTCCTGAATCCTGTGGTGATGCGGCGGCAAGGTTATCCTCAGCGCATACAGCTGTAAAGTTGCCTTCGTCGTCTTCCACCTTGAAGGGTAAAAGCGCTCCAAAGGGACCTCTTTTTTTAGGAATTCTTATACGGGCGAGGTGTGTGTGCTGCTCATCTAAGACAGCTGAACCCCAAATAAAATCACTCGCTCAAAATGTATTCTGGCGGAGGCGGTGAGATTCGAACTCACGAACGGTTGCCCGTTGCCGGTTTTCAAGACCGGTGCAATCGACCACTCTGCCACACCTCCGGAGCATGCACCAGGGGCACACCTGCCCACCTGCACGAAGCGGGCATTGTACCGGCTTCTTGCTCCGCATCGGACCGGGTGGATGGGCGTGCGGCCGCACCCGCACGTGCATTGGTCTGCGCACGGCCTCGAACCGACGCACCACGCCGGGGGCAAGGCACAATGCGGGGTTTTCAGACTGTTTGCCGTTGCCCGCCATGCCCGTGACCCCGCCCGCCGAGCCTTTGCCCGAAGTCAATATTTCCGAAGATGGCACGAGCCGCTTCCTGCATCTGGATTCGCCCTGGGTGCAGGGCAGCATGCGCCTGAAAGACCCGCTGGCGCTGGATCTGGAGTACATCCAGCGCATGATGGCCTGGCTGCTGTTTGTGGATTTCGGCTCACTGCCCGATCGCCACACGATGCAGTTGGGGCTGGGCGCGGCCAGCCTGACCAAGTTCACCAGCAAGAAGCTGGGCATGCTCACCAGTTGCGTGGAGCTCAACCCGGCGGTGTACCGCGCCTGCCGCCAGTGGTTTCGCCTGCCCGACAACCACGAACGGCTCAATGTGATGCTGGGCGATGCCGCCGAAGTTATCCGCCAGCCCGAATGGCAGGGCGCCATCGATGCGTTGCAGGTGGACTTGTACGACCACGAGGCTGCTGCTCCAGTGCTGGATGACGCGGATTTTTACCGGGCCTGCCGCGCCGTGCTCACGCCCGACGGCTGCATGACGGTGAACCTGTTTGGCCGCTGCAGCAGTTTCGAACGCAGCGTGCAGCACATGGCCGAGGCGTTTGGCGCTGACGCCCTTTGGGCCTTTCGGCCCACGCGCGAAGGCAATACCGTGGTGCTGGCGCAGCGCACGCCTTCGCGGCCGCAGCGGGCAGAACTGGCCGCGCGCGCAGCCCTCATCGAGCAGCACACGGGCCTGCCCGCGAACAAGTGGCTGCGGGTGTTCAGGCCGTTGCAGGCGTAAGGATGCACGGCCACCCGGTGGCGCATCAATTACCGGGAGCGGTGTTTAAACGTGGTTCAAATGTTGTGCGCGGTGCTGTGCGCCAGCCTCAGCCGCGCTCAAACACCGCCATGCTTTCCACGTGCGCGGTGTGCGGAAACATGTTGACCACACCTGCGGCGCGCAGCCGGTAGCCCGCCTGGTGCACCAGCAGTCCGGCATCGCGCGCCAGCGTGGCGGGGTTGCAACTCACGTACACGATGCGCGTGGGCGGCTGCCAGCCGGACGGGGCCACGTAGCCGCTTTCGGCAGCCTGGCCCAGGCGTTGCTGATGGATGTCGGCCAGCGCCTTGACCAGAGCAAATGCGCCTTCGCGTGGCGGATCAACCAGCCATTTGTCGGCAACGCCATCGGCCACCAGCATTTCTGGCGTCATCTCGAACAGGTTGCGGGCGACAAATTGTGCGGGCGC
Source organism: Allobrachymonas sp. (assembly GCA_017996515.1). Lineage (GTDB taxonomy): Bacteria > Pseudomonadota > Gammaproteobacteria > Burkholderiales > Burkholderiaceae_C > Brachymonas. The sequence continues at coordinate 2,761 of JAGOGU010000090.1, read as the reverse complement.
AAGTGTCTGGCCGTAGGCATTGGGGCTGTTGGCGGCATGGTTGGTGCGCGCACGCGCCACCAGCGCCTCGCTGCCCTCCACGCCCAGCACCGATCCGGCGCAAGTGGCAATGGGCAGGGTGAAGTTGCCCAGGCCGCAGAACCAGTCGATGACGCGCTCGTTGCTTTGCGCATCCAGCCATTGCAGCGCCCGGCTGACCAGCACGCGGTTGATGTGCGGATTGACCTGGGTGAAGTCGGTGGGTCTGAACGGCATGGTGATGCCGAATTCGGGCAGGCTGTAGCTGAGTGGCGGCGTATCGGGGCTGATGCAGTGCACCGTATCCGGCCCCTTGGGCTGCAGCCACCACTGCACCCCGGGATGGGCCGCAGAAAAAGCGTGCAGCTTGTCAATATCTCCTGCGGTTAGCGGCTCCAGGTGACGCAACACCAGCGCGGTAACGGTGTCGCCACAGGCCAGTTCAATTTGCGGGCAGGTATCGCGGGCATCCAGGCTGGCGATCAGCGCGCGCAACGGCAGCAGCAGGGCGCTCACATGCGGCGGCAGAATGGCGCAGCTGCGCATGTCGGCAATGTAGCGGCTCTTGCGCTCATGAAAACCGACCAGCACCTCGCCCTTTTTCAGCACGTGCCGCACCGACAGGCGCGCCCGCCAGCGGTAACCCCATGCCGGGCCGTGGATCGGGCGCAGCATGGTTTCAGGCTTGCATTTGCCCAGGTGCCAAAGGTTGTCTTCGAGCACCCGCTGTTTCATTGCCACCTGCGCAGACGCTTCCAGGTGCTGCATCTTGCAACCGCCGCAGGCGCCTGGGTGCAGGCCGAAGTGCGGACAGCGCGGCGTCACGCGCAGCGATGATTCCTGGTGGATTTCGGTAAGCGTGGCGGCTTCCCAGTTATTCTTTTTGCGATAGGTGCTGGCGCTGACCCATTCAAAGGGCAGCGCACCGTCAATGAACATCACTTTGCCGTCGGGCTTGCGCGCCACACCCTGGGCCTCCAGATCCAGCGCATGCACAAACAGCCAGTCGGGCTGCGCATGGGCAGGGCGGGGATGGCCGTGCACGGGCAGCGCCGCATCCGGTTCGGTCGTTGGATCGATTGCTGATTCAGTCGTCACTTGGAGTTATTTTGCGGCGGGTTGCCGCCCGAATGATGAGAAAGGGATGAGGCATTGCAACTGACGCCAACCGGGCGCCAGCCCCGCACCGGTGCGGCAGATGCAAAAGGCTGGGTTTGGGTATCGGCTTTATCAACCACGCACTGGACCGGCCGGATTTCAGCGTTGCGGCAAATAGTTGAGGGGATTCACGGTTTTGCCGTTGCGGCGCACCTCGAAATGCAGCTTCACGCGATCGGTGTCGGTTTTTCCCATGGCGGCAATTGGCTGGCCTTTTTTCACCGACTGGCCTTCCTTGACCAGCAACTTGCTGTTGTGCGCATACACCGTCAGCAAGGTGTTGTTGTGTTTGATTAGGACCAGGTTGCCATAGCCGCGCAAGCCGGAACCCGCATACATGACCTTGCCATCGGCGCTGGCGTATACCGGGTCGCCCTCCTTGCCGGCAATGCCGATGCCCTTGTTTCTGACATCATCAAACGGCGCAACCACAACGGTGTTTTTTGTTGGCCAGGCCAGATCCACGCCAATATCCGGTGCACCTGCCGTTGTGGAAGGTGGTGCAGCAGCCGAAGCGGGCGTGGGTGCGGCGGGCCGGACAGGGGCCACGGCGGAAGCCGGCGCGCTGGCAGGGGCCACGCCCGCCAACGGCACCACGCGCAGCACCTGGCCGACCTCGATCGTGTCGGGGTTGGCGACCCAGGCGCTGTTCCACTGCGCCAGGTCGCGCCAGTCGACGTTGAGCGCGCGCGAAATGCTGCGGATGGTGTCACCCGGCTGCACGGTGTAGTAGCCGGGTTTGCCCGCAAATTCGGCGCCGGGCAGGGTGGCCGGATCCACCAGCCGCACCGGTGCAGTCCGGCCCGGCAAGCGGTTTTCCACGGGGGCGTGGCCTCCGGTCAGTCCGCATGCGGACAGCGCACCGGCGACCGAGGCCGCCAGCAGCGTGCGCGCGGCACGCGGCCAGAAAAATAATGGACCAGAACGGATCATGTATCGACTCCTCTCACAGGGCATGCACCCATGCACGCCAATGGGACCTTCCCCGGCCGGGGAAAGCCCGCTAAGCCATGCCGGATTTTAAGGGGACAAACAAAACCGGCTCAAGCACCGATTGGTGCAGGCCCTGGGGCGTCTTGTCCAACGCCACCAGCACCTGTCCCTGTCCTGAAACGAGCGGCGCCACGATACGCCCGCCCACGGCCAGCTGGTCGATCCAGGCCTGTGGAATGGCATGTCCGCCCGCCGCCGCAATGATTCCGGCATACGGCGCACCCAGCGGATAGCCCAGCATGCCGTCACCCAGAATGAGGTGCACGTTGGCGATGCGGAAGGGGCGCAGGTTGCTGCGCGCCTTTTCATGCAGACCGCGCAGGCGCTCGATGCTGTAAACCTCGGTGGCGACCTGACCCAGCACACTGGCCTGGTAGCCGCAGCCCGTGCCGATTTCCAGCACACGCCCCAGCCTGGCATCAACCGGCTGGGCCTGCATGGCGGGACAGGCCAGCAACAACTCGACCATGCGCGCCACCACGCCTGGCTTGGAAATGGTTTGCTGCAAGCCGATAGGCAGGCTCGTATCTTTGTAGGCCTGATCCAGCAGAGCGCCATCCACAAAACAATGACGGGGCACCGCCTGCAGGGC
>JAGOGU010000089.1 GCA_017996515.1 Allobrachymonas sp. | reverse complement strand
ATATGTAATCCCACGAATAAATGAATACTATTTTATAATAAAATATAACGATTACCTATTATTAACAAAACGTTATAATTAAAATAACAGCAACCTTAAAGGCGCAAGTGCCCACGTGATCATTTTCAATGTCCCTGCAAGCAGGGGCTGCATCCAAACCGTATGGATGACACGCATCATCACCAGCACCATCACGATATAAAACCCAAAGGGCTCCAGGCGAGCAAACGGTCGAGCCAGCGCCGGGGGCAGCACCCCCGCAAGAATCCGCCCGCCATCCAATGGCAACATCGGAAACAAGTTGAAAGCGAACATGACCAGATTGACCATCACGCCGGCATGCCCCATTTGGCCGAGAAACGATTCACGCCCCATTCCTAGAGCCTGCGCAAGATACACGGCGATCAGCCAAGTCATGGCTTGCAACAAATTGGCCAAAGGACCTGCCAGCGCAACCAGCGCCATATCGCGCCGGGGCGCACGCAAATTGCGCGTCAGCATCGGAACAGGCCGCGCATAACCAAAAACGAAACTTCCTCCGGTGCCTGCATACAGCAGCAGCGGCATGGCGACCGTGCCGATGGGATCGATGTGTTTAAGCGGATTGAGCGTGACGCGCCCTTGCGCGCGCGCCGTGTCGTCACCCAAATGCCAGGCCGCATAGGCATGCGCCGCCTCATGCAGCGTAATGGCCAGCAAGACGGGCACGGCATAAACAGCAAGCGTTTGAACAATGGCAGCAACGTTCATGGCATCAATAGAGCAAAAGACAGAATGCAACCGCAAGTCATAAAGGCGGCCAGATGCCTCTCCAGTAAAGAGAGGGAGTAGAAAAAAGAAAAAAAGTTCACTCTTTTTTCAAGCGACTGCGCCACCTATGCCGCACGTCGGCCGTGCTCTGGCAACCGGCAGTCGCTGTGTTCGCCCGTGGATTTGTCGGTCAGACACGCCCAAAAGCAAAGCCGCTGGCCAGATCGGCATCAGGCTCAACCGCTTCCAGCAGTTGCATCAAGGGCTGCAATTCGCGGTAGCGGCGCACCGTATGCCGAATGTAATGGATGAAGCGCGGTGCATCGGCCAGGTATTTGGGCTTGCCGTCACGCAGCGTCAGGCGCGCGAAGATGCCCGCGACTTTGAGATGCCGCTGCAAGCCCATCCATTCCACCGCGCGCCAGAAGCTGCCAAAGTCGCTGTGCCAGTCCTCAAAGTCCATCAGCCCGACCTTGCGCGCACGCTCCCAGTAGCGCACGGTCACGTCAATCACGAACTCTTCATCCCAACTGATGAAGGCGTCGCGCATCAGGCTGGCGATGTCGTAGGTGATGGGTCCGTATACGGCGTCCTGAAAGTCCAGCACGCCTAACATATCTGCAGGCTGTTGCGGCAACATGAGGTTGCGCGGCATGAAGTCGCGGTGCACATACACCATGGGTGCGGCCAGATTGCGCTGCACGATCAGATCGAACATGGCTGCCAGTGTTTCGCACTGAACGCCGCTCAATTCGATTTGCCGATGCTGCGCCAAATACCAATCGGGAAAGAGCTGCAGCTCGCGGTGCAGCAAGGCTGCGTCGTAAGGGGGCAGCTCGCCCGCACGCGATGCCAGCTGCCAAGGCAGCAGCACGTCCAATGCCTGCTGGTACAGGGGTAAAGCCTGCGCGGGTTGCGTGCTATCCAGCGCACTCATCATGGTGCGGTCGCCCAGGTCGCTCAGCAGCATGAAACCATTGGCTTCGTCCCACTCCAGCACCTGCGGCGCATGCAGCCCGGCATGACGCATGAGTTGGGCCACCTGCACAAAGGTGCGGCAGTTTTCTTTGTCAGGCGGGGCATCCATGATGATGCGATCGGCATGTCCAGCCGCACCCTGCACACGCAGATACCGGCGAAAACTGGCATCGGCGCTGGCGATGCTCACTTGCTGCGAAAGAATATTTTGCCGTTGCGCGATGCTGTGGATCCACTGCTCAAAGCGGGCAGCGCGCGTGGTGTCAGACCACAGGGGAGAAGGCTGTTGGGTCATGGAGAATGTGCAGGGAAACAGCAAGAGAAAAGCGGCGGCGGAAACGTCAGCGCCGCCTGTATAAACAGGTTGTGTATTGTGACATGTCGTACACCTGTTGCCAGTCTGTTGCGAATACTCGGCCAGTTGGCTGGCAAAATGACTGGCAAAATGCAGGTTTGATTACCTAGTCTGCTGCGCGCCTATGAGCGCAAGCTGCATGCTCGTGGTTCTGGTGGCCTGCGTTTGCTTTTCGGCAAGCCCCCTTCGATCGATGAGCCTGCAGGCAAACAGAAAAACGTGTTGTCCCTATCCGCCGTGCCATCAAGCTTTTACATCTTTGCCCAGCAACGCAGGCTGCATGCCGTGCGCAGTGGGCCTGCCCGCCCTCCCCTGCCGCTGCGCCCCCTGCACGCCTGGTTGCTGCTGGCCTGCCTGGCCATGGTGCCGGCAGGGGCTGCGCAGGCGCAAACGCCAACGGCCAGCGCACCTTCTGCAGCATCACCCGCCCAAGCCAGCACCCCTTTGGCGCTGACCCCCAGCCCCTGGCTGGCCGAAGAGTTGCCCGCAGCGGCCCCTCAGGCTCCGTCTTTTATCTCTGGGAACAAGCTCGATGGCGAAATTGATCGACACGTCACCGCCACCGGTCAGGCCGAGGTGCGTAAGCCCGGTAGCGTGCTCAAGGGCGATGTCATTCGCTACGATCAAAGCAGCAACACCCTGTCGGCCCAAGGCCATGTGCGGCTGAATCAAATGGGCAATGTCTTTCGGGGCGACAAGCTGCAATTGCAATTGGACAGCTACGAAGGCAGTCTGGATAACGTCACGTTTCACATCCTGCAAACCGGCGGCGCAGGCAAGGCCGGCAAGATCGACTTCATCGACCGGGAACACGGCATCATCCACAACGCGCTGTACACCGGTTGCTACAGCTGCTCGCAAAAACTGGAAAAGACGGCAGAGACAAGCGCAAGCACAGAAGACTGGAATCCGAGTTGGTATGTGCGCGGCGAGCGCATCTATCTAGATACACAGGAAGATACCGGCTACGTTGAAAACGGCGCGCTGGTGTTTGGCGGCGTGCCGATCCTGCCGGTGTCCAACTTCAGTTTTCCGCTATCAGACAAGCGCCGCTCGGGCCTGCTGCCTCCTACGGTGCAGTACAACAGCAACAGCGGTCTGGTGTACAGCCAGCCCTATTACTTCAACATCGCGCCCAATCGCGATGCCACCGTCGCAAGCAATATCAGCACGCGGCGCGGTATCGATCTGTATGGCCAGTTCCGCTATCTGGAACCGACCTATCACGGCAAACTGGATCTGAACGTGATGCCCAACGACAGGCTTACAGGCACCAAACGTTGGCGCTACACCTACACCCACAACCAGCATTGGGCCACGCCTTCTTTTGGCGCATTCAATTTGGCGCTGGATTTGGGCCGCGTGAGTGACAACACCTACTGGCGAGACTTTCAGGACATCGGCAGCCATCAGGGCGACCGCGCGATCAGCGAACGCCTGCTGCCCAGCACCGGCACGCTGAGCTGGAGCCTCGGGCATTGGTCGGCCTTCTTGCGCGAACAACGCTGGCAAACCCTGCAGCTGCCTGCGCCCGACAACATCACGCCGCCGTTTGATCTGTCGCCCCAAATCCACCTGCGCTATGCGCGCGACAACGTTGCGGGTTTTGATGTCGCACTGGATCTGGACAGCACGCGCTTTCGCTCCGACCCCGCGCTGACCGGCTACCCCAACGGCACTCGCAACTACGCCCATGCCCGCATCAGCTACCCCTGGTTGCAGCCTTGGGGCTTTATCACGCCAACGCTGGAGTGGCATGCCACACATTACCAGACCGACACCCCCATGGCCAACGGCGCACGCAGTGCCAGCCGGGTGCTGCCCACGTTCACGCTCGACAGCGGTTTGGTTTTCGAGCGCGACACCCAACTGTTTGGCCGCCAGGTCACCCAAACCCTGGAGCCACGCCTGCTGTATGCCTACACGCCGCTGCGCCGCCAAGACCACTTGCCAGTATACGACTCGGCGCTCAAAGACTTCAACATGGTCAGCATTTTCAGCAGCAACCCGTTCACGGGATCTGACCGCATCAGCAACAACAACACACTCACTGTGGGGCTGACCAGCCGCCTGTACGACCCGCAAACCGGCAGCGAACTGGCCCGCTTGAGCCTGGCGCAACGCCACCGCTTCACGCCACGGCAGGTCTTCCTCAATGCGGCAGACCAGCCCGGCAAGCGCAGCTTCAGCGACATTCTGGCCGAAGCCAGCGTGACCTGGCACCCCAAATGGAGTGCGCAGGCAGCGGTTGATTACGACCAACGCACCAACACCATCGTCAGCGGCCGCCTGGGTATGCGCTACTCGCCCGGGCGTTTCCGGACCATTTCGGCCAATTTCTCCCGCCAATCTGACGGCTACGAACAAATCGATGCCGGTTGGCAGTGGCCCCTCAACGACCTGTGGGGCGACAAGGGACAAGACCTGGGCCCGGGCCGCGGCCAAGGCAGCAACCGCTGGTATTCGGTTGGCCGGGTATATTATTCGGTCACCGATCGCCGCATCACCGATTCGCTGGTCGGGTTGGAATACGATTCCTGCTGCTGGATTGGACGCATCGGGTGGCGCCGCCGCCAGACGCAAAGCTCGCCGGTGGCCTTCAACAATTCCATCATGGTGCAACTCGAACTCATCGGCCTGACGCGTATCGGCACCGGCGCGCAGCAAGCATTCCGCGACAATGTGCCAGGCTATACCCCCTTGCGTGAACCGCAGCTGCAACAACCCAGTCGCTTTACACGCTACGACTGATCCCGACATGACCTGAACACCAGGAGATATTTCATGCGCACTTCATCTACCGCATCTTTTTTCAAAACCGGCACCGCCATGGCCATCTTGGCGACCCTGCTTTGCACAGGCACAGCACAAGCCCAAACACCCCAAAAAACCAAGGCTGCCACAAACAGCACCAAAAAGGTACCTCGCAAAACACCGCGAACTGCACCACGTACTACTTCGCAGGCAACGCCTCGCACAGCCGTCGGTGATTATGTGGTGGCCATGGTCAACTCCGTACCCGTGACCAATTACGAGGTCAATCTGCACGCCCGTGAACTGGCCCAGAAACTGGCACAAAACAAAACACCCGTGCCTGCACGCGATGTGCTGCTGAATCAAGCACTGCGCGAAGTCATTCTGCAAAAGGCTGCCGTGCAATCGGTGCGCGACACCACGCTGAGCCTGAGCGAAGAAGAGTTTGCCAATACCGAGAAACAACTGGCAGCCGAGCGCCAAATCAGCGTGCCGGAATTTCGTCGCCAGGTCATGGCCGAACGTCGCATCGGCGAAGCGCAATACCGCAAGGAACTGAGCGACCATTTACTGCTGGGCAAAATGCGTGATGCACGCACCAGCATGGCGACCAATCGGGTAACCGATCTGGAAGCCATCCAGTGGCTGCGCACCCAAAAAACAGAAGAGCTGCGCATCACCGAGAATCACGCCCGCCACATTCTGCTGCCCGTAGCCGATGAAGCTGCCGCCCGCAAGGCCACGGCTGATCTGGCCAATGTGCGTAAGCGCATTGCCGCAGGCAAACTCGACTTTGCCACTGCCGCGCGCGAAATGTCGCAAGACGGCAGCGCCGCCCAAGGCGGCGATCTGGGCTGGGCGCCAGAAGGAGCGTTTGTGCCCGAGTTTCAGGAGCAAATCAACGCCCTGCAACCCGGTGCCCTGAGCCAACCCTTTGCTTCGCGTTTTGGCGTGCACCTGGTGCAACTGCTGGATCGCCGCAGCGCGCCCATGACGCAAGAACAACAAATACAAGCCGCCCGCAATATCCTGCGCCAGCAAAAAGCCCAGGAAGCCCTGCGCAAGTGGGAAAGCGAAGTGCGTGCCCAAGCCCATATCGAAATGCGCGAGGCACCACGTTGAGCCGTAACCGCCCCAGCCACAGCAGC
>JAGOGU010000088.1 GCA_017996515.1 Allobrachymonas sp. | reverse complement strand
CCCAATCAGCAAGGCGGGCGTATGGGCCGCCTTGGCAAGGGTGGCGCGCAAGGCCAGCCACTGCCGCGCTTTTTCAACAGCCACGCGGCCAAGCGGCACACTGCGGCGCTTGCTGCCCTTGCCCAACACATGGGCTTGGGCATCGTCCAGGTCCAGCCAACCTTTGGCCTGGGGGCTGGGCTGGGCGTCCAGCCCCACCAGTTCGCCCACGCGCAGGCCGCTGCCGTAGAGCAGCTCCACCATCAACTGGTCGCGCACCTCTCGCCAAGCGGCATCGTCTGCTTGGTTGCGCCGTTGGGCGCCGGCAGTTGCTGCCGTGTGTTGAAAATTGGCCAGTTGCACGGTCGCATCCACCGGCAGGGCTTTGGGCAAAGGCTTGGCGGCTTTGGGCGCACGCACACCGTCCAGCGGGTTGTGCTGCAACTGACCGCTTTGCACCAGCCAATGGTAAAAGCCGCGCCAGCCCGAAAGGATGAGCGCAATGCCGCGCGCACTGCGCCCCTGGCTGTGCATGCTGGCAATCCAGCGACGCAGATGGGCGGCCTGCACCTGCCCCAGCGTAATGCCCTCTTGCTGCGCCAGCATTTGCAACCGTTGCAGATCAGCCGTATAGAGCGCCACCGTGCGCGCCGCCAGCCGCTTCTCGTGCTGCACATGCGCCAGATAGGCTTGCACCCAAGCGGCATCAGGCATGGCCACACCTGGAACTTCTTGGGCTGGCTCGGTTAATGCCGCTGGCGATTCAGTGGATGGCGCGGCAGGTTGTTGGGCGGCAGGCATGACTCGGTTGCCGGTAACTAAGAACAGCTGCTGTTTATTCAGCTGCTGCTGGAGGAGCAGTGGTTGTAGTGTCAGATGCAGGAGCAGATGCCGCGGCCACTTCGGCCACAGGGGCAGCCACCAGCAAACGCGACAGCGCGGCGCTGGCGATTTCGCCGATGCGCTCCAGATAGTCGGTGGCCATGTCGTCTTGATAGCGGCTGGCATCGGGCGAGGCCAGCACCAGCAAGCCAAAGGCTGCCGCGCCCGGTTTGCTGGCATCGCGCAGCGGAATCAGCGCCAGCGACGCAGCCAGCAACGGCTCTTTGAGCCAGCGCACAGCTTCCACACTCACGTGCATGCCGCAGTACGGCGTGGACAGCGACGAAGCAAAGCTCTTGGTATCGCTGCTCACGCCTTGAGCAAAAGGCTTATCGGCATAGGGCGCCGCTACATCCCACACGCGGATGGCGACTTGCGGCACCACGAATTGCTCGCGGATGTCGTGACAGATTTTGCCGGGCAACGCGGCCGGGTCGTGCTCCAGAAACAGGCCGCTGACCCAGTGCAGCAAGCGGTTGTGGGTGATGCCGTTTTCACTGCCGTGGCGAATCATGTCCACCAAGCGGGTTTCGAGCACCTTGATTTTTTCGCGCAGCATTTCGGCCTGGCGCTCGTGTAGACTGACCACGCGCTGCCCGTGGGCGCTGCCCAGTTGCAGGCTTGTTAGCAGCTCGGGGTTGCGCTGAAAAAATCCGGGGTTTTGGATCAGGTACTCGGCAATGTCACGCTCGGTCAGTGGGGCAATGTCATTGGCATTCATGGTAAAGGACTCCTGGAAAACGTCCCGCGCTCACTCGGGCAAAACAGGCAGGGGATCGGGCAATTCAATCTCCCCGCGAAAAACAGTCACGGCCGGGCCGCTGAGCAATACAGGGGCATTATCGCCTTTCCATTCGATGTGCAAAGTGCCGCCGCGCGCATCGACTTGCACGGCTGCATCTAGCAAGCCCATGCGAATGCCGCACACCACCGCTGCGCAGGCACCGGTACCGCAGGCCAGTGTTTCGCCCGCGCCGCGTTCGTACACGCGCAGGCGAATGTGCTGGCGGCTCAGCACCTGCATGAAGCCCACGTTCACGCTGGCCGGAAACGCCTGCAACGCCTGGATCGCCCGCCCCCATGCGGCAACGGGCGCAGTGTCCGTGTTGTTCACCACTAAAACGGCATGCGGATTGCCCATGGATACGGTGGCGATCGCCACGCTGAGGGGCTTGTGCAGATCGGGCAGCGGCACCGTCCACATCGGGGCATCGCCCTGCTGGTGCTGCGGCAGCGTGTGGGGCACAAAAGGCAAGGCGGCGGGGTCGAACACGGGCGCGCCCATATCGACCGTGACCAGCCCGTCATCACGCTCGTGCAGGGTGATGATGCCGCGCTGCACCTGCACGCGGATAGAGCGTTTGTCGGTCAGCCCTTGCTCGCGCACAAAGCGCACAAAACAGCGCGCGCCGTTGCCGCAGTGCTCCACCTCGCTGCCATCGGCGTTGTGGATGCGGTAGGAAAAATCCACATCGAGCGCGGGCGCTGGCCCTACGGTCAAGATCTGGTCGGCGCCCACGCCGAAATGGCGGTTGGCCAAAAAGCGGTAATGCTCGGTGCGCAACCCCAGTTGGGCGCGCGTTTCGTCCAGCACGACAAAGTCGTTGCCGGCGCCTTGCATTTTGGTAAAGGGTATGCGCATGGTTCTATCGTGAGGGCAGCCACCCAAAGAGGGCCTGCCGCTGCTTTTACTCAAACACCACGGTGCGGCTGCCGTTGAGCAGCACGCGGTGCTCGCTGTGCCATTTCACGGCCCGCGCCAACACCTGGCTTTCGGTATCGCGGCCAATGGCGGTGAGCCGCTCGACCGAATGGTTGTGGTTCACACGGGCAACGTCTTGCTCGATGATGGGGCCTTCGTCCAGATCGGAGGTGACGTAATGCGCCGTTGCGCCAATGAGTTTGACACCGCGCTCGTGTGCCTGGTAATAAGGCCGCGCACCTTTGAAGCTGGGCAAAAAGCTGTGGTGAATGTTGATGATGCGCCCCGACATGGTCTGGCACATGGTGTCGCTCAAAATTTGCATGTAGCGCGCCAGCACCACCAGTTCCGCGCCTTCGCTGCGGATGATTTCCATCTGGCGGCGCTCGGCGTCTTCGCGGTTGTCGCGCGTGGCCGGTATATGGTGAAAGGGCACGTTGTAGCTGGCGGCCAGTTGGTAAAAGTCGCGGTGGTTGCTGATGACGGCGCGAATGTCGATGGCCAGCAGCCCGCTTTTCCAGCGAAACAGCAAGTCGTTGAGGCAGTGCCCCTCTTTGCTGACCATGATGATGGTGGGCACGGGCACATGGGCGCGGTACAGGTTCGCCTGCATCTGGTACGGCTGGGCAAAGGCGTCCAGTTGCTGCCGCAGCGTATCCAGATCGTCTTGCGGGCTGGAAAAGTCAATGCGCATGAAAAACATGCCCGAATCCAGATCGCTGAACTGGGCAATTTCTTCCATATTGCCGCCGTGCTCCAGAACGAAGCCCGAAACAGCGTGTACCAGCCCTTTGCGGTCGGGGCAGGAGAGAGTGAGGATGTAGCGGTGTGCGTTCATGCCTGATGCTTCAAAACAGAAATATCCGGCAACTGCCAGGCCAAAGGTTTGACCGCTGCCGGTTTGAAAAAATGGAGAAGGCCAGCCGGGTAGGCTGGCCTCGGAGCCTGAGGAGGCTTGATGCCCCCAAGGCCTAGGTGGCTTGCCGAAGTTTACTTGGCGCCGGGCACGGTGCCTTCCACGCCTTTGACATAGAAGTTGATGCCGTGCAGGAATTTGTCGTCAGCGGTTTGGCCGGCCGCCAGCACTTCCTTGCCGCTTTGGTCGGCGATCGGGCCTTTCCAGATGGCAAAGCTGCCGTCTTTCAGGCCGTTTTTCACTTCTGTCAGCTTGTCTTTGGCGTCTTGCGGTACGTCGTCGGCAATGCCCACCAGGTCGATGGCGCCTTCTTTCACGCCCCACCAGGTTTGGCCGGATTGCCATTTGCCATCCAGCACATCACGCACGGTCTTGACGTAATACGGCCCCCAGTTGATCACGGCCGAAGCAATATGCGCTTTGGGGCCGTATTGGGTCATGTCGGAATCCCAGCCGAAGCCGCGTTTGCCCATTTTTTGGGCGGTTTGCAGCACGGCAGACGAATCGGTGTTCTGGAACAGCACATCCGCCCCGCCATTGATGAGGGCGGTTGCCGCTTCCGCTTCTTTGGACGGGTCAAACCAGCTGTTGATCCAGACCACTTTGGTTTTGATATTGGGGTTGGTGCTTTGCGCGCCCAACGTGAAGCTGTTGATGTTGCGCAGCACTTCGGGAATCGGCACCGAGGCCACCACACCCAGCGTGTTGCTATGGGTCATTTTGCCCGCCAGAACGCCCGCCATGTAAGCGCCTTCGTAGGTGCGGCTATCGTAGGCAGCGAAGTTGGCCGCTGTTTTGTAACCGGTGGCGTGCTCGAATTTCACATCCGGATGATCCTTGGCCGCTTTCAGCATGTACTCCATGAAGCCGAAGCTGGTACCAAACACCAACTGGTTACCCTGCCCGGCCAGATCGCGTGCCACGCGTTCGGTGTCCGGGCCTTCAGGCACGCTTTCGACGATGCTGGTTTGCACCCGGTCGCCAAACTCGGCTTCAATCGCCTTGCGGCCACTGTCGTGGGCAAAAGTCCAACCGCCATCACCCACGGGGCCCACGTACATGAAACCGATTTTGAGCGGACCTTGCACAGGGCCGGCCGCCGTGGCCGATGCGGCAGAAGCCGGCGCCGCTGCGCTCGCCTTGTCGGCAGAAGGCGCACCGCTGGGCGAACAAGCCGCCAGCACCAGAGCGGCCAGCGTGCCACTTGCGGCACGCAGCCAATGGCGTTTATGCAAATCGGGGGTTTTCTGATGGTTCATGGCATTTCCTCAAGATAAAAAAGACCCACAACAAACGAACGACTAACAACTCTGGAACAACTTTGGCTCGCAGCCTGACCGCCTTAGCCGGGATGGAATGGCAACCCCAGCGCAGCCGGCCGGTTCACGCGAATCCAGGTCGGATTGCGCGAAATCAGCATCAACACAACAATGATCGTCAGATAAGGCAACATGGTCAACCACTGGCTGGAAATATCCACCCCTTGGCTCTGAAGCCAGAATTGCAGCATGGTCACGCCGCCAAACAGCCAGGCGCCCAGCAAGATGCGCAAAGGCCGCCAGGTGGCAAAAGTGGTCAGTGCCAAGGCAATCCAGCCCTTGCCCGCCACCATGCCCTCAACCCATTGCGGGGTGTACACCAGCGACAGATAGGCGCCGGCCAAGCCGCACAAAGCGCCCCCGGCCACCACGGCCGCCAGGCGAATCCAGCGCACCGGATAACCCAGCGCATGCGCCGATTCGGGCGCTTCGCCCACGCTGCGCAACACCAACCCAACGCGGCTGCGGTAAAAGAACCAAACCAGAAACAGCGCCAACGCCACGCTGGCATACACCAGCGGATGCTGCGCAAACAGCGCCTTGCCCACCAGAGGCAACTCGCTCAGCACCGGAATGGCAAACTGGTTGCGCACCATCAGCGCCTGCTGCGTGTACGGCACGCCCACAAAGGCCGACAAGCCCGCCCCCAGCAAAGACAAGGCCAAACCGGTAGCCGACTGGTTGGTGTTGAGCCAAATCACCAGCACCCCCAGCGCGGCAGCCAGCACAGCCCCTGCACCCATGCCAGCGGCAAAGCCCAGCCAGGGGCTGCCTGTGTGCACGCATATGGCATAGCCCGCCAGCGCCGCACACAGCATCATGCCTTCGGCCCCCAGGTTGATGACGCCCGCTTTTTCGTTGATGAGCAGACCCAAGCCCGCCAGCGCCAGCACCGTGCCCGCGCTGAAAACAGAAGCCAGCAACAAGCCTATTTCGTTCATGCAGCCTCCTCGGTGCGCTCGCCCCGGCCTGCCTCAGCAGCGCCATCGACGTTATCGCTTGCATGGTTGGCGTCATCCGCAGCAGCAGCGTCGCCCGCATCATGGGTATCAGCCGCAGCCGGGCGTGCACCCACGCGCCGCCAGTGCGAATGAATCAGCGTATCGCAGGCCAGCAGCGTAAACAGCAGCAGCCCCTGAAACACCAGACTGATCGATTTGGGCAGCCCCAGCCGCGACTGCGCCAGCTCCCCGCCGATA